>JAUYMQ010000309.1 GCA_030698575.1 Deltaproteobacteria bacterium | reverse complement strand
GCGTTCGCCGGGGGCAGGTCGCCCATCCCGGTCTCCATCGGGGCTGGTTCAAGCATCAGCCCATGCATCGACGCAATGCCGTCCGACACAACCAGAACGGCTTCCCGACCTATGGCACCCCCTCGCATCGCCACCCAGGCTACTGGCGCCAGAGCGACTCCGACTCGCGGCACGATCGCAATGACAACTTCGACAGGCGTCACGACGGTAACAAGCAGATGAAGAACCAGGATCACAAGAACAACAACAAGAACGACAACACGCGCGATCACGATGGCAACAGCAATCGCCATGCTCGCCGCCATGGCGGCTGATCACCCCTCTCGGGGGATCCGCCGCATGGGAGGCCACAGTCGAGGGAGGATCAGTCAGCCATGAAAACCGCGCGCATTGCGTGGACGCTGGCCCTGTTCTCGGTGCTCGGACTTGCGGGACTCTCCGGATGCACCAAGGCGGGGAAGCATGAAATCGCCGGCACCGTTGCCGGCGGGGCGCTGGGCGCAGGCACCGGCGCGATAATCGGCAATCAGTCGGGCAACACCGGGAAGGGAACAGCCATAGGCGCAGGCGTCGGCGCTGTCGCAGGAAATGTCATCGGCCGCGGCATCGACGAAGCAAGCCGGTCGAATGAGCGCTCCGCGCCGCCTCCCGGGTACGGCTACCCGTACCCGCCGCCGACCTATAGCGGCCCCCCCGGCGCTCCCCCGCCGCCACCTCCGCCGGGCTACTACGAGTGGGACCCGACGAGCCAGCGGTGGATCTGGCGCTACAACCGGGGCTACTGATCGATCGGCCCCGGATGCACATCGAAAAAAATACGCCCCGGACCGCGAGGCCGGGGCGTATCCTTTTCATCATGCCCGTTCATCATGCCCGCGACTCACGTCCGCCGACGCTCCGGCGCGATGCGCCGCTTCTACATCTTGGTGCGGGGACTGGTCAGCTCGATCTTGTTCTCGTCGGGGTCGAGCAGGATCATTCGCTTGCCGTCGCGGGATCGCTCGGGACCGTAGATCACCCGCACGTCGCTTTCCTTGAGGAGGGTGACCGCCCTCTGAAACTCACTCTTCGAAAGAAAAAACGAAATGTGCGCCCGCGACTTCGAGATATTGAGGAGCCCGGGATAGTCCTTCACCTCCACGAGGCCGAGCAGATTGCGGCCACAGGCCAGGTAGGCCTGGCGCGGGTCGCCGAACTTCCTGAGAAGCTTCAGGCCAAAAAGCTCCGTGTAAAATTTGATGCCCTGGTCGAGGTCGGCGACAGACAGAGAGACGTGATCGATCCCCTGCGCCTTGATCATCCCCGCATTCGGCTTCACCGCGGACTTCCCCCCCGCCACGTGTGCTTCTCCCATGCTGCCCTCCCTCTGCCGATCAGTGCGATCCCGAGGCGACCGGATCAGTCTCCCGCCGCCCCTTCAGCTGTCCGCAGGCGGCGGAGATGTCCGCCCCCCGCGTCGCGCGCCTCACGGCGTTAACGCCCCGGACACGCAATCTTGACTGGAACTCCGCCACCCTGGTTTCCGTCGGGCGGCGGTAGGGCAGCCCCGGATTTTCGTTCAGCGGAATCAGGTTCACCTTCGATGGAATGCCATGGAGGAGGCGGGCCAGGCGGTCGGCTTCCTCAAGGGCGTCGTTGACCCCTTCGATGAGCGTGTACTCGAACGTTATCCGGCGCCGTGCGGGAAGCGACAACTCACGGCAGGCGCCGATGAGATCCTCGATTGGATATTTCTTGTTCAGGGGAACGAGGCGCCCGCGTATCTCGTTCGACGCAGCGTGGAGGGAAATCGCGATCGAAACGTTGACGTCCTCGAGCAGCCGGCGGAGCTTCGGCAGCACGCCCACCGTCGAAAGGGTTATCCTGCGCGAGGAGATCCCCAGCCCCGCACTGTCCGACATGACGCGAATGGCCCGTATCACGGCGTCGTAGTTCAGGAGCGGCTCGCCCATGCCCATCAGGACAACGTTGGTGATCTTCCGCTCCGGCTCGCCCCTCTTGACCTGGCAGATTTGATCCAGGATTTCGGCGGTGGAGAGGTTTCTAACAAAGCCCTCCGTGCCGGTCAAGCAAAAGCTGCATTTCATCGCGCACCCGACCTGCGTCGAGATGCAGAGGGTGTTCCTCCCGTACTCGGGAATGAGGACCGTCTCGATGAGGTTGCCGTCCCGCAGAGCGAAGAGCCATTTGCGCGTTCCGTCCCCGGAGGTTTCAGATCGGCGCTCCTCCATGACGTGGAGATCCCATTCACACTCCA
The DNA here is from genome assembly GCA_030698575.1 of Deltaproteobacteria bacterium. Classification (GTDB taxonomy): domain Bacteria; phylum JAUYMQ01; class JAUYMQ01; order JAUYMQ01; family JAUYMQ01; genus JAUYMQ01. The sequence continues at coordinate 2,166 of JAUYMQ010000309.1, read as the reverse complement.
GGGCTACGCGGAACTCGCGTGAGAGATTGGTCATCTCATCGAAGCTGGCAGGCGACTTGGCGTAGAGCCAGCGAAAGATCTGGCGAGCCCGGAAGGCGGGGATGCCCTGGCGCTCGAAGCGCGCTTCGAGTCCCGCGAGATCCTGATCCTTGATGGCCGGGCGCAGGGCCTCGCCGGGATCGGCCGAGATCCGGCTGCTCACGCTGTCGCTGACTGAAGTGGACATGGGCGTAGTCGACATGGCGCTGAAATATACATGATTCCCAGGGCTGTGACCCCCGGGCCTGCGACCCCCGGGCCTGTGACCCCCGGGGCTGCGACCGCCAGGGCTGCGACCGCCCCGCGTTCCGCGGGCGCGCTTGCGTCACCCCGTCACGGTTTGATAGGAAAACGACGCTGACCGCCCCGAACCCTACCGGGAGGAAGAAATGCAAGGATTGATGGCCCCCCTCTTGAAGACCGCGATAAAGGCCTACCTGAAGGGCCGATTCGGCGATCGTTTCGGAAGCGAGGAGTACGACCGGCTGGCCGAGGAGTTCAAGGTCGAGACGACGAACGAGGAGTTCTCGGCGCTCCGCAAGCTGGATGGGGACGAGCGGCGGGATCTGGTGCGAGCGATTGGGGAGCGAATACAGGCGCGCGTGAAGAAGACGGGGACGAAGGAGGATAAAGCACTGGTCAAGCGCTTCATGACCGCACGCGCAAAAACCTCCACCAGCGCCAAGCCGGCGAAGGCCCGGAAACGGAACGCTTGACCTCTCCCCGCGCCTACCTGGTTGCGAGCGGGCGCCGGTCGGTCCCCCTCGGGGTCTTCGACCGCGTCATCCGCACCTGCCTCACGAATGGGTAGATGCGCAGCTGAAGGCAACCGGGGCACATGCCGTGGGTGGTATCCAGATTCGATACCGGCTCGCGTGTCCCCAGATCTTTCCGACACCAGCTGCATTCAAGCTTCATCGAACTCGTCCCCCCCGGGCCGGTGCATGTTCAACCTGGACCTGCACTGCGAGTTCCGATGTTTCTCTAGGTGGCAGCGGTAGTTCTGACTGAAAGGACTGATGCGCGGCCCAATGGGAGCAGGCCGGTAGGCAATCGCGCGACAACTACCATTCGTCGATATATCCTCTCATGCTGCAAGTCAAGAAAATCCTCCCGTCGCTTCAAAAATCCTGGGGACTAATCACAACGCCCCTGTGGCTATTTGGCATCATCAGCGCGTCCGCAGCCGGCGGCGGCGTGGTAGCGCATGTAGTGGTTCGTTCTCCCCATCTCGCGATACTTCCGCTCGTAGAGTGTCTCTATGCGACCGGGAAGCGCGGTGGCGAAACCGGGCTGCCCGAAGTCGGGCTCCAGGCCTTTCACGGCGGAAAGCTCCCCGATGATCACGTCGGCATAGGGCCGGTGGTCCGTGGCCACAGTCAGGGTTCCGCCCGGCTCCAGCCGGCTCGCCAGGAGCTCTCCGAACTTCCGGGTGATGAATCGCCGCTTGTGATGGCGCCGCTTGGGCCAGGGATCGGGGAAATTGACGGTGAACGACCTCACGCCGCCGGGGACGAACATCCTGGGGAGGAGAAGAGCGGCGTCGCCGCAGGCCAGGCGGACGTTGCGTAAGTTCCCGCGAACGATCTTGTCCCGGAGTTTCCAAACACGCCCGCGATCATAGTCGATGCCGACGTAGTCGGTCTCCGGGTGTCCCGCGCAGAGGGCCAGCAGGTACTCCCCCTTGCCGAAGCCGATGTCCACTTCGATAGGTGCGCCGCGCCCGAACTCCTGACGCCAGTCCGGGGGATCTCCCGGGTCTTCGAGAAAGGGCTCCGGCTGTCCCTCGGCCAGCACGGCAGGATTGCGCTTCCCCACCCCTCCGCCCCTCACTCCTCCTCCCCTCCCCCGGCCCCGCCGGTGGTCCGGAGCCAGGTTCCGGTGTGGGAGGATGCACAGCGGGCGATGGCTTCGGGCGGTCCCTCGGCGACGATTCGGCCTCCCTCGTCGCCCCCCTCCGGGCCGAGGTCGATGACGAGATCGGCGGTCCGGATAACGTCCAGATTGTGCTCGATGACCAGGACTGTGTTTCCGGCCCGCACCAGCCGGTCGAGCACGGCAAGCAGCTTCCTCACATCGTCCATGTGCAGACCGGTAGTCGGTTCGTCCAGCACGTAAAGGAAATCG
>JAUYMQ010000306.1 GCA_030698575.1 Deltaproteobacteria bacterium | reverse complement strand
TGGGAGCTGGCGGAGCGCGGCCTGGCCCGCAAGGCGATCGTGGCGGCGCTCTTTGCGCGCGAGCGCCTGTCGCCGGACGCCGTCCGGGAGATCAGGCGCGACGATCGCGTCGTGCTCGATCTCTACCACGCGCTCACGCGCTACGAGGACATCAAGCCCGCCGAGGCGGCGAAGCACCTCGCCTAATCGCCAGCAGCCTTCCGGGCCTTGCGGACGCGGTCCATCTCCATCGAGACCTTGAGCCCGCGGTTGCGCAGCGAGAACCAGACGAGCCGCTTCTTGTCCATGACGAAGAAGCGCTTCCCGTGGCGGCGGAGCGCCTTCCGATCGATGGTGAACCCCAGGCCCGGCGCGGCGGGCATCTCGAGCGAGCCCTTCTCGTGGCGGAAGGGAGACTCGAGGATCCCGTCGCGCGCCTCGACGGTCCAGCCGGGGGGATTGATCGGATACTCCAGCTCCTTCTCCCCTGCGAAGCCGCTGGCCGCCATGAGCTGGAGGTTCACCGCAAAGCCGATTCCGTTCGTCCAGGTGTGCGGCGTGTATAGGAGGCCCGCCTCGCGGCAGAGCCGGGAAATCTCGATGGTCTGCGCGATGCCGCCGGAGAAGATGGCGTCGGGCTGGAAGATGCGGTAGCAGCGCCGCGCGATCATCATGCGGATCTCCGCGAGCCCCTGCGTGTGCAGCTCGCCGCCGGCGATGGGCACCCGGCTGTAGGCCGTGAGCGCCGTGAGATCGTCGTAGGCGTCCATCGGGAGCGGCTCCTCGATCCAGGCCACGCCCACCTCGGCGCAGACGTCCGCGAACCGCTTGGCGCGATCGAGATTCCAGAGCGGCGCGTCGGCGATGACGGCGACGCGCCAGGCCTGGTTCACGTCCACGCCGATCTTCATCTTGTGGCCGACGGCTTTGGCCACCTCGATCACATGCCGCTCGTCCACAGCCGGATCGAAATCGTGCACGCGGAGCTTGATGGCCCGGAACCCCTCCGCGTAGCGCGCCTCCGCCTCCTCGATGCGCGCTGCAGGATTCTTCAACTCTCCTGTGGAGGCGTAGAGCGGCACCCGGCACGGCTTCCCGCCGAGCAGCTCGTAAACGGGCTTCCCCGCGATCTTCCCCTTGATGTCCCAGAAAGCAGGCTCCACCCACCAGTTGCGCCAGCCCAGATAGGAGATCTCGCGAAGGCGCTGCTGCACGAGCGCGATGTCGGTCGCGCCCTCGCCGATGAGATAGGGGCCGAGGAGGTCCCCCAGCCCCGCGCGCTCGCGCCCGAGCGCAGGCCCGGCGCTGTAGCCCTCGACGCCGTCGTCGGTCGTGATCTTGACCAGGTCGAATCGGTTCTCGGTCTGTGGGAAGCCGGGGATCCAGCTCGGATAGAACCGGGCCGGAAGCGGGATGGCAACGTGGAACAACTCGATGCGGGCGATGGTGGGCAAAAGCAATACCCCCGTTACTCCAACTTCAATGACAGCTCCGTTCTATAGCCCTTTCTTCACGACATCCTCGAGGCCCCGACGGGGGCTCGGTCCGGCGGGGGACAGGGCGTATCCCATGCGAAACGCGAACATCGGCTGCCAGCCGATCGGCGGCAGGAGCGACGTCAGATCGGCTGGCAGCGGGCGTGCGTCGTTCCGCGCGCGCTCCCGGTCCAGAAAGGTGATGGGCTGGCAGAGCGGCTGCATCGCGATGCCAAAACTCGTCGACCAGAGGTAGAAATGCTGCATGAGCCTCCCCGCCGCCACGGCCTCGCGCCGATCGTAGGGGTTGTTGGAGACCAGAACGCCCAGGCACGCCGCCGAGGAAATCTGCTCTTTCGCGGCGCGGCGCGCCGCTTCCGCCACGGCCTCCGGCGCATCGCCGCCTGACCCGCCTGCGGCACCCTGCATCACGCCATCGCGGGACTTGTTCGCGGCGGCCGGGTCCCGCCGGGACCAGCGGATCATCTCCTGGAGAACTTCATCCTCTGATAGAAGCGCCTCGGTGACCTCGAGGAGGCCCTTCCCGAGACGATCCCGCGCAGGCGGTTCCAGGTGGTAGACGAGGTCCATGCTCGGATAGGTCTCCATCCCGAGCTTCATCGAGAGCGGGAACTCCTCCGATATCGCCCGGGCGGGATCGTAAGGCCCCCGGTTCGTGTGGCGCTTGGAAACCAGATGGAGAAATACAGGCAACCCAGGCCTCACGCGCTCGAGATCGAGACGGGCGACGGGTGCCTGCTTGTCCGCTCCGGCGGCGGCGTCGCCCGCCGCCGGCAGCGTCACCTGCACCCGGTAGCCGTTCGGGCTTCCGGCTTCCACCATGTTCTCCACCGCGCAGCCGAGGCCCATGTGCGCCTGCCGCTGAAAGGGATCGGTGGCGGGAAGCAGCCTCGCGGTGTCGAGGAAGACGTCGATGCGATCCTCCGTCACGTGGAAGATCCAGGGCTGCGTGTTCAGCGGGCTCGCCGCGAGAATGCCGGCGCGCACAAGCGCGAGCGGCCCCTCTTCGGGAGTTCCCTGCCAGTTCCGCCAGGGCTCGAACGCCACGCCGCCCTCGGGTCCCGCGTCGCCCTTCCCGCAGGCCTGCCACACGCCGCCCGCCATGGCGACCACCGTGACAGCGCCCGCACTCTTGAGAAACGACCTGCGATTCATGATCCGGAACTCCTTCGCTTGAATAGTGATGATTCGTAAGGATGACTCGACGACGCCAGCGGCCGAGCTTGCCCGCCCTGTTGAAGCAGCAGGCGACGGGTCTCGCCTCCCGGGGAGCGGCCAGCATAGCCGATCGCGCGCCGCGAAAGTAGCGTCGCCGGCGATGCTGGAGGAGAGCGTCGGTCGGCGTTCCCGCGCTTGCCAACGCGGGGTTGGCGTGATAGTAGCTAACGACTGCTTCCAGGCCGGACCGCGTGAACCTTTCGAAAGGCGCCCGGGTGCCTCACGAGGCTCGCTCATGAAGATCTATCTCATCGCGCCCAAAAACCCCGAGTCGTTCTGGACCATGGATCGGATCCTGTCGAGCCTGGGAAAACGCTGCGTCTTCCCGAACCTCTCGCTGCCAACCGTCGCCGGCATCACGCCTCGCGCGCACGAGGTCGTTCTCTGTGACGAGAATGTGGAAGACGTCGACTTCGACACCGACGCCGATATCATCGGCATCACCGGTTTCATCGTCCACAAGAACCGCATTCTCGAGATCGCGGCGGAGTTCAAGCGGCGGGGAAAATTCGTGGTCGTCGGCGGGCCCTTCGTCTCGCTCTGCCCGGAGGAGCTGGAGGGGAAGGTCGACGTGCGCTTCGTCGATGAGGCGGAGTACACCTGGCCGCAGTTCCTCGAGGACTATGCCCGCGGGGAGCATCTCGAGGTCTACCGGCAGGTCGAGAAGCCCAGCATGCTCGACTCTCCCCTCCCCCGTTTCGACCTCATGAAGACCGACCGCTACCAGACGATGACCATCCAGTTCGCGCGCGGATGCCCGTTTAACTGCGAGTTCTGTGACATCATCGTCATGTATGGGCGCAAGCCGCGCGCGAAGAGCGTCGCGCAGGTGATGGCCGAGATCGAAGAGGTTTACCGCCTGGGAATGACCGGCATATTCCTTGTCGACGACAACTTCATCGGGAACAAGAAACTGGCCAAGGAGCTGCTCCGGGCGATCACGGCTTGGCAGCAAGAGCGGGGCTACCCCATCGAGTTCAACACCGAGGTCTCGCTGAACGTGGCGGGGGATGACGAACTGCTCGCGCTCATGCGCGACGCGGGCATGACCACCATCTTCGTAGGCATAGAGAGCCCTCGAAAAGAATCGCTGCTCGAGACCCACAAGACGCAGAATGCCCGGGGCGACATCCTGGATAACGTCCATCACATCCAGTCCTTCGGCATCCAGGTGGAGGCGGGGATGATCGTCGGGTTCGATCACGATGACACCGACATCTTCGACGAGCAGTTCCGGTTCATCCAGGACGCGCGCATTCCGGTGTCGATGACGGGAATGCTCAACGCGATGCCGAAAACGCCGCTTCACCAGCGGCTTCGCGAGGCGGGCCGGCTCATCGCGGAAAGTGTCGGCGATCAGTTCGTCTTTACGAACGTCATTCCGAAGGCGATGAGCCGCCTCGAGCTCTACGAGGGCTACCGGGCGTTGCTGGAGCGGCTCTACGACTACCGGAACTACAAGCAGCGGACGATGGACTACCTCATGCGGCGCGGGCGGCAGGTTACGGGAAAGATCACGACGCGGCGGGAAGACATTGGCGTTCTCTTCAGGATGTTCCGCGATTGCGTGCTCAACGCCTCGCCGAGGCGGGCCTGGATGACGATCTCGATGGTGGTCCAGACGGCTCTTCGCCGGCCCGCCGCCCTGCGGGAAGCCGTCTTCTTCGCCCTCGTCCACAAGCACTTCTACGAGTACGCGGGGCACGTGAACGAGCGGCTCGACGAGCTGATCATCCAGCTCCGCGAGATTCCCGACGAGCTGGCCCCGATGCAGCCCGGCCTGCTCCCGGAGAAGGCCTCGCCCTGACCGGTCCGGTGCCGGGCCGGGCGACCTGCTTCACCCGATGCGCGTTTCCAGCTCCGGTTCCCGGAGCATCACCCGCCCGCCACAACCGGCGCAGTCCGTTTCCCTCGGCAGTGCAAACTTTCCGCGCACCCTGAACTCGCCCTCGACTCCGCAAAGCGGGCAGGCGCCCCGCACCTCCTCGAAGGTTGCATCCTCGCCCGACCGGCGGAGCCCCACCACGATCCCGCCTATCAGGAATCCCGGCACCAGAAACAGATGCGCGACGGGGATGAAGGCCCCCGCGGCCGCCAGCGCCCAGTAAGCCAGGAGACCTTTGGCGGCGCGGCCCATCCGCTCACCCCGTCCCCACAGGCGTACGCGGGCGATGGCGGGCCGAGAGCCCTTCCCGAAAGCGGCAAGGGCGATCGGGCGCTCCTCGATGCTTGGGGCGGGCATGCGCGGTTCCTGTGAGAAGGGCGATGAGAAAGATCGTCCCGGCTGATCGCGCAAAGATGAAACGCCCGACCGTCAGGCGGTTCCGGCCGAGCCTTCGGAGGAGGCATAGGGACGCCATCCGCCCCGCGGAAGCGCGAGCCGGTCGGCCACGATGCGGATCACCGCCGGATGAACGGCCATGCCGATGTGGCTCGTGCGGACTTCGATGTTCTCCCGCTGCGGGCCGGGCGCCTCGATGCAGGCTTCCCAGGGAACGACGCCATCGGATCGGCTGAAGACGCTGGTGGTCGGCACTGTGAGCGGCTCGGAGAGCGCGGGGCGAGACTCTCTCTCCTCCCGGCCCCAGAAACGCCCGAGCGCCGTCGCGACCAGCGAGGCGTTGGTGTTCTCGGGCGCCTGGAACGGGCTCCCCATCGTGATTACGCATCGAACCCGCGACGGGTAGTTCCGGGCGATCTCCCGCGCGTAAATCCCGCCGAGGCTCTGGCCCACGATCGATATCGGGGTCTCGGCGCGCTCCATGACCTCGACCACACGACCGCGCAGCCAGTCCAGGGCCGGGCGCGTCGGCCCGGGGTTGGGGTTGAACCCCGAACGGTAGGTGATGTAGCCCAGCCGGCGGAGCGTGCGCGCCAGGGGCGCGAGCGAGCGGTCAGAGGCAAGGAAGCCCGGCAGAAGGAGCACAGCGTGGCCGTCACCCTCGGGCAGATCGGTCATCTCCCGCCGCAGGCTCCCCGCGACCCACTCCCCCACCCAGCGTATTTCTCCGAGCAGGTTCCAGACCGACGGGCGGGTGATGAAGGCGTTTCTGTCACTGCTTTTCATGGACCGGAGGCCCTCCTGAACGGGGTCTCTTACTCTATAGCACCTCGAGCAGCTTTCGTGGGGTATGGGGCCGGCCGTGATCCGCGGAGCGACCCGCGTGGACACCCCTCCGGAAGGGTGGTATTTCTTCCCGCCATGAGGGAGCGCGCTAATTTCGGCGGTCTCAGAGTCTTCTCTCCCGAGAGCCGCCACGCTGAAACGATGTCCGAGAGCATTGCACGCCATGGCGGCGTTCCTCTCGTCGTGCCGAGTCTCCGCGAAATTCCCATCGAGAACCCGCCCGCCCTCCAGCCCTTCCTCGAAGCTCTGCGCGCCGGAACCATCGACGTCGTCATCTTCCTGACCGGCGTCGGCACCCGGACCCTGGCGACTGCCCTGGCGCCCTCGTTCCCGCGCGAGGCCCTCGCCGAGGCCCTTGGCGGCACGCTGGTCGTGGCGCGCGGTCCCAAGCCTGTCGCCGCGCTCCGCGAACTGGGAGCGCGGGTCGACATCCTGGTGCCGGAACCGAACACCTGGCGCGAACTTCTCACGGCGCTCGACGCCGCCACGCCGCTCTCCCGCAAGCGGGTGGCAGTGCAGGAATACGGCGTCTCCAACGCCGATCTCGTCCGGGGGCTCGAAGCCAGGGGGGCCGAGGTGCTGCCCGTGCCGATTTACCGCTGGGCCCTGCCCGAGGACACCGGGCCGCTTCGCGCCTCCGTGCGGGAGATCGCCGCGGGGCGGGTACAGGTGGCGATGTTCACAAACGCCACGCAGGTGGATCATCTCTTCCGGATCGCGCGCGAGGAATCGCTCGAAGATGAACTCCGCGGCGCCCTGGCCTCCATGGTCGTCGCCTCCGTCGGCCCGGTCTGCTCCGAGGCGCTCCGGCGCGAGAGGTGCCCGGTGGACTTCGAACCCTCTCATCCGAAAATGGGACCGCTCATCCGCGAGACCGCCGAGGGCGCCGCGGAGTGGCTTGCGGCGAAGCGCGAGGCGGCGCTCGGGCCCGCCGTCGAGATGCCCCGCGGGGAAGCGCGCGCCGCTCCGGCGGCCGACCGCCAGGCGCGCCTCGAAGAAAGCCCCTTCATGAAGGCATGCCGCCTGAAGCCGGCTCCCTACACGCCCATCTGGATCATGCGCCAGGCGGGGCGCTACATGCCCGAGTACCGCGCCGTCAGGGCCAAGGTCGGGTTCCTCGATCTCTGCCGCCGCCCCGAGCTCGTCTGCGAGGTGACCGTGACCGCCGCCAAGCGGCTCGGCGTCGACGCCGCCATAATTTTTTCGGACATCCTGTTGCCGCTCGATCCAATGGGCGCGCGGCTGGAGTTCGTGGCCGGTGATGGGCCGGTGCTTCACGGCGCTGTCGGCAGCGCGGGCGCCGTCGACGCGCTGCGGGAGATCGATCCCCTGGAGTTTCTCCCCCACGTTTACGAGGGCATTCGCCTCACGCGCGATGCGCTCCCACCCGACATTCCACTCATCGGGTTCGCCGGCGCGCCCTTCACGCTCGCCTCCTATGTCTGCGAGGGCGGCGCTTCACGCAGCTTCGAGCAGACGAAGACGCTCATGTACCGCGATCCAGGCGCGTGGCGCGCGCTCATGGAGAAGCTGACGCGGACCCTGGGCCGGCACCTGAACGCCCAGATCGCGGCGGGGGCGCAGGTGGTCCAGATCTTCGACAGCTGGGTCGGCGCCCTCTCGCCTCGCGACTACGCCGACCACGCGCTTCCCTACACCCGGGATCTGATCCGCTCGCTCACCCCCGGCGTCCCCGTCATCCACTTCGGGACGGGAACGGCGGGCATCCTTCATCTCATGCGCGAGGCGGGCGGCGACGTGATCGGCCTCGACTGGCGCCTGGATCTGGCCGAGGGATGGGCGCGCGTCGGGCACGATCGCGGGGTGCAGGGCAACCTCGATCCCATGGTGCTGTTCGCGCCGCCTGAAACCATTCGCGAGCGCGTGCGGGCCATCCTCGACGCCGCCGACGGCCGGCCGGGCCATGTCTTCAACCTCGGGCACGGCATCCTCCCGCAGACCTCAGTCGATCACGCCATCGCGCTGGTCGAGGCGGTGCACGAGATGAGCGCGCGACGTGGCTGAGCCCATCGACAGCGTGATCCTCGTGAGCTTCGGCGGGCCCGAGGGCCCCGACGACGTCGTTCCCTTTCTCGAAAACGTGCTCCGGAACGTGCCGGGAGCGGCCGGGAAGATTTCCGAGATCGCGCCGCACTACATGCACTTCGGAGGGCGATCGCCCATCAACGAGCACGCCTTTGCACAGGCGCGGGAGCTCGAGGCAGCGCTACGCGAGGACGGCCTGGACGTGCCGGTCCGGGTGGGGAACCGCCACTGGAAGCCCTTCGCCGCCGAGGCGCTGCGTGAGCTCGTCGATGGCGGCGCCCGGCGGACCGCCGGCGTGGTGATGGCCGCCCAGCGTTCGGGCGCGGCGTCCTACGACAAGTACGTGAAGGCCGTCGAGGACGCGCGCGCGGCACTGGGGGAGCGGGCGCCGGAGGTCGTCTACACCGAATCGTTTCACGCCCATCCCGGCTTCATCGACGCCGTCGCCGACCGGATAGGCGAGGCAGACCCCGGCTTCAGGGCGACCCGGGCCGGAGACGGCGTCCTGCTTTTCACGGCGCACAGCATCCCCACCGCCTCCGCGAAGGCCACGCCCTACGTCTCCCAGCTCGAGGAGAGCTGCGAGGCGGTCGCCGCCCGGGTGCGCCCGCGCCGCTGGCGGCTCGTCTACCAGAGCCGTAGCGGGCGCCCTTCCGACCCCTGGCTCGAACCCGACGTCTGCGACGCCCTGGCGGACGAGAAGCGTCGGGGAACGCGCATCGCCGTCGTCGCACCGATCGGATTCCTGTCGGATCACATGGAGGTCCTCTACGATCTCGACGTAGAGGCCGCCGACGCGGCGCAGAGGCTCGATCTCCGCCTCATCCGCGCGCGAACCGTCCTCGATCACCCCCGCTTCATCCGCGCCCTCGCGGACGCGGTGCGGGCGCTCCAGTGAAGCTCATCGTGATCGGGGCCGGCATCACGGGGCTCGCGGCGGCCCACCGCGTGCTGGAGCTGGCAGCAGCGGCCGGCGCACCGCTCGATCTCCAGGTGATCGACGCGGCCGATCGCCCGGGCGGAAGCATCCGGACGACGCGCGAGTCGACACCCCTCGGCGAAATCCTCGTGGAGTGGGGAGCCGATTCGTTTTTCACGGAAAAGCCCTGGGCGGAGAACCTCGCGCGGCGCCTTGGTCTCGGCGAACTCCTGGTGGCCACACGGGACGATCCGCGCACGCGCCGGGCCCTTATCCTGCACCGGGGACGGCTTCTCCCCGTCCCGCAGGGCTTCCAGCTGCTGGCGCCGGCCGAATGGCCGGCTTTCCTCGCGACCCCGCTGCTGTCCTGGCGGGGAAAGTTGCGGGCGGCCTGCGAGCCATTCATCCCCCGGCGCCGTGGCGCCGCCGCGGAAGAGGACGAATCCGTGGGGGCGTTCGTCCGGCGCCGGCTGGGACGGGAATGCCTGGATCGCCTCGCGCAACCCCTCGTCGGGGGCATCTACACGGGCAGTCCAGATGGGCTGAGCCTCCGCGCAACCCTCCCACGCTTCGCTGCCTTCGAGCGTGACTACGGAAGCGTCGTCCGCGGGCTGCGCGCGACCGCGGGCGAGCAGCGCAACGCTTCCGGCGCACGTTACGGGCTCTTCGCCTCTTTCGACGCCGGTATGCAGACGCTGACCGGTGCCCTGGCCCGCGTCATCGGGCCCGACCGGTTGCGGCTCGGTGTCGAGGCGCAGTCCCTTGGCCGGCGGAACGGCGTCTTCGCGCTCGGCCTCGCCGGCGGTGAGAGCCTTCCTGCCGACGCGGTGCTGCTGGCCCTGCCTGCCGCCGCGAGCGCGCGCCTGCTGTCGGAGCTCGATCCGGAGCTGTCCGCACTCCTCGGCTCGATCCGCACGGCGTCGTCGGCCATCGTGACGCTGGCCTGGGCGCGGGAGGACGTCCCTCACCCGCTCGACGCCTTCGGCTTCGTCGCACCGCAGGTGGAGAAGCGGCGAATCCTGGCGGTGACGTTCTCGAGCGTGAAGTTCGACGGGCGCTCGCCGCCGGGCGTTGCGCTGATCCGCGCCTTCCTCGGCGGGAATCTCGCGCCCGGCTCACTCGAAGCGCCGGATTCGTCACTGGTCGAGGCGGCCTGCGCGGAGCTGGGGGAGATCCTGGGCGTCCGGAAGCCGCCGATCTTCTCGGCGGTCCATCGCCACCCCGCCTCGATGCCGCAGTACGAGCCCGGACACCTGGGGCGTGTCGAGGCGATCCGCCGCGCGGCGGCGCGGCATCGGGGCCTCGCTCTTGCGGGAAACTGGCTGGAGGGCGTGGGGATTCCCGACAGCGTTCATTCAGGCGAGCTGGCAGGCGCGCTGGCAGGCGGGCTGGCAGGCGAGCTGGCAGGCGAGCTGGCAGGCGAAGCGAGGAGAGAGGGGGCGGGTGAAGCGCTCCTCGAGAATCTCAACGGGAGGGAGTCAACGCGATGATCACGCTCTACCACTTCTGGGAATCGGGCAACAGCCGCGAGGTGCGCATTGTTCTCGCGGAAAAGGGGCTCGACTTCGAGTCGAAAGTCCTGAACGTCATGAAGGGGGAGACCCGCACGCCGGAGTTTCTCGCGATGAACCCTTTCGGAAAGGTGCCGGTCCTCGTGGACGGCGACCTGACGATCTACGAATCAAACATCATCAACAGCTATCTCGACGAGCACTACCCCGATCCGCCGCTCATGCCTGAGGGGGCGCCGGACCGTGCCCGCGTGCGCCAGGTCATCCACTGGGCCAATCAGCATCTTCACGCCAACCTCGGCCCGGTGCTGGTGGAAAGCCTGCTGAAGCCAGAGCCGCAGCGCGACAAGGAGATGATCACCCGGCGGACGAAGGCGATCGAGCGTGCCGTCGCGGAGCTCGACAAGCGGTTCGGATCGGGTCCGTTTCTGGCGGGCGAGTTCACGCTGGCCGACGCCGCGCTGGCGCCTCACGTGACCGTTCTGGGTCTGATCGGAATCGAGGTGGGCGACCGGTTCCCGCGCTTCTCGGCCTGGGTCGAGCGCCTGAAAGCGCGCCCTTCCTACACGAAAAGCGCCGGGCCGGAGGGCTGAGAAGCGCCGTTCAGTGCAGCCCCTTCAGCACCAGCACCGGCGAGCGCGCGCTCCGCACCACGGCCTCGGCCACGCTCCCCAGGAACAGCCGTGAGGCTCCCTTGCGGGAGTGCGTTCCGACAATCGTCAGCATGACGCCCTTCGCGCTCTCGCGCTCGATGACGTCCTGCGGCCGCCCCTCCCTGATGAGAATGTCCGCCGGCTTCACTCGCACACCCGCCTCGGACAGCGTCTCGCCAATGCCTTTCCGCGCCCGTTCAATCCCAAGCTTCGTGATCGCGTCGAGGATGTTACCCGGATGAGATGACGCGAGCGCGTCGGCCACCTGGCGCGTATCGTTGATGACGTGAACGACCGACAGGCGCGCGCCGATCTGCTCGGCCAGCTGGGCGGCGCCCTTCAGAACCCGCGGCGTCACGGCTGATCGATCTAGCGCGATCAGCGCCCGCCCTTTCGCGCGCCACTTGCCCTTCTTCACTACGAGCACAGAGCAGGGCGCCTGGCGGACAATCTTCTCGGCCACGCTCCCCAGCAGCAAATGGGCCGCGGCGCCCCGTCCGTGCGTCGCGACCACGATAAGATCGGCGCGCTTCGCGGCGGCCAGATGAAGTATCCGGGCGACCGGATCCCCCGTCTCGAAGAGTGCGGTTGCCCGCACACCCGCCTTCCCGGCCTCTTCGATCAACCGTTCGAGGCGCGCGTGGAGAGTGCGTTTGACCGCATCCTGTTTCGCCGAGAGATCCTTCGATATCTGCGTCGGAAGGGCCGCGTAGATCGGCACGACCGAGGGGAGTATGTGCGCGATCGTGAGCTTCGCGCCGGCCTTCGCGGCGAGCGCCAGCCCCGCCTCGACGGCCCGGCGGGAGATCGGGGAGAAATCCGTTGCAACGACGATGTGCTTAAGCTTCATGGGCTCCTGTTCCAGGTCGGGACGGCGGCGCGGACGCCGCTCATTCCTCCTTCAGGCGGGTGAAGATCATCCGGCCCGCCGTCGTTTGCAGCACGCTGGTCACCGTCACCTCGATGTTCTTGCCAACCTGCCGCTTCGCGTTGTCCACCACCACCATCGTGCCGTCCTCGAGGTAGGCCACCCCCTGCCCGGGTTCCTTCCCTTCCCGCAGCACGTAGACGTTCATCATCTCGCCCGGCAGAACCACCGGCCGGAGGGCATTCGCCAGATCGTTGATGTTCAGGGACAGGACTCCCTGCAGCTCGGCAACCTTGTTCAGATTGAAGTCGTTCGTGACTATCTTCGCCCCCATGGCGCGCGCAAGCGCGACCAGCTTGGCGTCAATCTCCTTTATTTGGGGAAAATCGCGATCGATGATGGAGACCCGGGCATGCTGCTGCCCCTGAATGCGCTTCAGGATGTCCAGTCCGCGGCGCCCCCGGGCCCGCTTCGAGCCGTCGTAGCTGTCGGCGACGTACTGAAGTTCCTGCAGAATGAAGTGCGGAATGATGATCGTTCCTTCGAGGAATCCGGTATCGCAGATGTCCGCGATGCGGCCGTCGATGATCGCGCTTGTGTCGAGGATCTTGAGGCCTACGTTCGTGTCGTCTTCCCCCTCACCCTTTGGTCGCTTGTAGGCCAGCCCCTGCTGGGCGCCCGCGCGGAGCCCGAGGTAGCCCGCGAGGAGCGTGACGGTGAAGTAGGCAAGAAGTTCCAGGCGCGGCTGGCCGAGCCGCGAGAGGAGGAAGGCAAAGCCGATCAGGTTCCCGACGACGAGGCCGGCGGCTAGCCCGCCGAGCCCTCCCACCACGACCTTGAGGGGAGCGTTCCTGAATTGCCGCTCCAGGCCGAAGGCGGCGAATGCGATGACCACGCCGAGGGCAGCACCGGTGGCCCCCCCGTAGGGGCCGCCGATGGCGTCTCCGGCCAGGCTGCCGGTGATCGTGCAAAACAGCACGAGCAGTGTCCGTAGAACGATGACCGCGGACATGATTGACCTCCGGGCCACCCCGGTACCGGCCTAGTAGAAGTGACTTCCAGGGATGAATGAAACGCCGGCACGCACCAGGGGGCGATGACAGGATGTATTGAAGCGACCATGCCTCCAATCTAGCCCCACACCGGGAGAGCGTCAAACGCAATCTCCCATTTTTTCCGTTTCATAACGGGGACTTGACTTCCCGATCCGCTTTCGGCTACACCCTGTAGGTCCTCCCGGGAAACCGCCCCCCCTATTGCGATGACACCGGGAGGGATTTTGCGCTATCTTGCAGCGCCGGCCGAAACAGTTCACCCCCCGAACCCGAGCCACATGACCGATTGGCTACGCATCAAGACGTCTGCCAGGCGGATCCCATCGCGATGGCAGGCGCACCGCTCCCGGAGTCTTCCCGAGATGCGCTCGTTTCCGTTCGATTCAATCACGAGATCGTCCTGCATTGATCCGGAAACGGCCGCGCCCGCGCGGACGGTTCGCGGGGCTCAGGCCGTGGCGATCTTGCTCGTCGCGATCGCCTTCCTCCTGGCCGCCCCGCCCGCGGGCGCCGAGGAGACCAAATTCCTGGGTGCGGGGGGAGCCACGGACCCCGTCGATGTTCCCGCCGCTCCGCCACGGGACGCGGGGACGGCGGACACAGCGAGCGATGAAGCTGCCGCTGCGTCCGGGGACGAAGCAGATTCTTCCGACGTCACGGGCGCGATGCTGGGGCTTGCCGGAGAATTCGAGTCGGAAGCGTCGCGCAAGGCGCGCCGGGAGGAGTCGGCGGAGTACGCCGGCGCGCCCTTCCCGCCGGCGGGACGGCTCATCAAGCTCTCGCTTAAGGAGGCGGTCGAGGCCGCGCTCGCCTACAACCTCGACATCGTGGTGGAGCGCTACAACCCGCTGCTCCTCGATCGCGACGTGGTCGCCGTCAAGGCCCGGCTTTTCGATCCCATCTTCGATTCGAGCATCAACTACACCGATCGGGACACGCCGGTCGCCAGCATCTTCTTCCCCACCGGCGCGCTCTCGGAGCAGATCACCGAGTGGTCCTTCGGCGTGAACCAGCCCACGACCATCGGCGGCATCGTGCGGGCCGAGTTGCTGACCGTGCGAACGGACACCAATTCGCCCATCTCGAGCCTCGTCGACACCTTCGAGCCGGTGCTGGCGCTCTCAATCTCGCAGAACCTCGCCAAGAATTTCGGATGGAACGTCAACCGGATTCTGCTGCGCCGGTCACAGATCGGCCGGTCGCAGTCGGAAGAGGCGCTGCGGCAGCAGGTGATCAATTCGATGTTCGAGGTCGAGTCGGCTTACTGGCGGCTCGTCCAGGCGCGGGAGACCCTCAAGGTCGAGCGCCTCGGGCTCAGGCTGGCGGAGGATCTCCTCCGGCAGAATCAGATTCAGGTAAGGGTCGGCACCATGGCGCCCATCGACGTCCTCCAGGCCGAGGCGCAGATGAAGGCCGCCGAGACCAGCGTGATCGTGGCCGAGAACGACGTGCGGAAGGCGCAGAACAACCTCCTGCGCCTGACGACGGGCGACAACCGGCTTCTCACGCAGGACGTTCGCATCGAGACGACCGACGAGCCTGTCTTCACGCCCCGCGAGGTCGACTTCCAGCAGAGCCTCGACACCGCGCTTACCCGCCGGCCGGACCTGCATGTGGCGGCCCTGGAGGTGCAGGACAAGACGCTGGCCGAGAAGGGCGCCAAGAACAACTTGCTCCCTTCGGTCGAGTTGCGGGCTTCGACGGGCCTCCAGGGGCTGGCCGGCGACCCCAGTTCGATTATCACCCCATTCAGCCCGCTGCCTGCGGGAGCGGGCGTCCCCTTCACTCCTTTCGCGGGCAAGTCGAGCTTCCTCGACTCCACGAGCACATTCTTCGACGACGACCAGTTCAGCTTCTGGTCGGTCGGGCTCTTCATCACCTACCCGATCGGCAACCGCGAGGCGCGGGCGCTGCATGCGCGGAGCAAGCTCGAGCTCAACAAGTCGGAGAAGAAGCTCACCCAAACCGAGCAGACCGCCACGCTCCAGGTGAAGGACGTGATCGACACCCTCGAGGCCAGCGCGCGGGCCGTTCTCTCGACGCGTGAAGCGCGCCGCCTGGCCGAGGAACAGCTCATCGCCGAAGAAAAGAAGCTGGCGGTGGGGCTCTCGACGAACTTCGAGGTCCTCACTTTCCAGACGGACCTCACCGAGCGGCGCCGCGAAGAGATCGGGGCGCTGACCGCGCACAAGATCGCGCTCTCCGAGCTCGCCCGCGCCACCGGCGCCACCCTGGACAACCTCGACATCGACTTCCTCAAGGAGGAGTAATTCCGGTCATTGATCCTGCCCCGCCATAAAGCCCTTTTCGCCACCCTCCTCGTCCTCGCGGTACTCGCTTATCTCTTCCTCTCACGCTCAGGCAGCGCGATACCTGTGCGCGTGGCCGCCGTCCAGCGCGGCCCCGTGGTGTCGACGATCACCAGCACCACATCGGGCTCGGTCGAGCCGCGGGCAAGCGCGAGTCTGAGCGCGGAGTTCATCGCGCGCGTGATGGAAAAGCGCGTCCAGGAAGGACAGCGCGTTCGGGCCGGAGAGGTGCTGGTGACGCTGGATCCGGAGGAGCGCAAAGAGGAGCTGGCCGCGGCAGTGGCCGGCCGCGCCGCGGCGCGCGCCCGGCTGGCGCAGGCGGTGGCGAAGCGGAAGGAAGCCGAACGCGAGCTCCGCCGCACCGAGGCGCTCTACCAGCAGCGCGTCCTTTCCCGGCGCCTCCTCGACGCGGCCGTTCTCGAGGCCAAGGTTTCGGCGCGCGGGGTCGAGGAAGCGCAAGCGACGGCTTCCGAGCTCGACCGGCGGGTCGCGGTCTCCCGCATACGGCACGACAAGGCGGAGGTGAAATCGCCCTTCGACGGGATCGTGACGGAAATTCACATCGATGAGGGCGACACCGTCACGATCGGGAGCAAGATCCTCGAGGTCGCGGACGACTCGCGGACGCACGTCGCGGCGCCGATCGACGAGATCGACGCCGCGAAGGTTCGGCTGGAGCAGCGCGCAAGGCTCATCCCCGACGCCTACCCTGATCAGGTCTTCTACGGCCGGGTGTACGAGATCTCTCCGATTGTCTCGACGGGCACGGAAACCAACCGGACCATCCAGATCAAGGTCGCGCTGGACAGGGACGACCCCGGAGGCACGCAGGATGAGAGCGGGGGCATCGGGGCCTTCAAGCTGGGCATGAGCGTGGACGTGGAGGTCATCCTGGCGCAGAACGACTCGGTGCTCTACGTTCCGACTTTCGCCGTCATCGAGCGCTCGGGAAAGAAATTCGTGCTCACGGCCGAGGGGGGAAGGGCCCGGGAGCGAGAGATAGTGACGGGACTTTCCAACTGGGAAACCTCGGAAGTCACCTCGGGCCTCTCGGAAGGCGAGCTGGTGATAACGTCGCTGAATGACAAGTCGGTGCGCGAGGGCGCCCGGGTCAGCGTGGAGGAGTCGGGCGAGAAGCCAGGCGGGTAAGCGCCAGACCGGTAAGCAAATGATCGACACCCGGGACATCACGAAGACCTACGAGACCCCCCATGGCCGCGTCGATGCACTGCGCGGCGTCACACTGCGGGTGGAGAGAGGCGAGTTCCTTTCCGTCATGGGACCCTCGGGATCGGGCAAGTCCACACTCATGGCGCTGCTCGGGTGCCTCGATTCGCCCACCTCGGGGACCTACCTGCTCGACGGCCGTGACGTCTCGGCCTTTGACGACGACGAGCTGGCCAGGATACGAAACGAGAAGATCGGGTTCGTGTTCCAGACCTTCAACCTCCTCCCCGCCTACGACGCCCTCGCGAACGTCGCCCTCCCCCTGCTCTACCGCCGCCCGCACATCGGCGAAGCCGGGGCGCCGCCGGACAGGCGCGCGCGTCGCGCCGCCGCCGAAGAGGCGCTGCTGCGCGTCGGGCTAGAAGATCGGATGACGCACGTTCCGGCGCAGCTTTCGGGCGGCCAGCGCCAGCGCGTGGCGATCGCCCGGGCCCTCGTGCAGCGGCCGGAAATTCTGCTGGCCGACGAGCCGACGGGCAACCTCGACAGCAAGGTGGGGGCCGAGATCCTCGATCTGTTCCAGCAGCTCAACGAAGAAACCCGGATGACCCTCATCGTGATCACGCATGAAGCCGACGTCGCCGCCCGCGCCCGCCGCATCGTGGAGATCCGGGACGGACTTGCGGTGAGTGACCACCGCGCCTCCTAGCACCGCCAGTGGGGCATCCATGTCCATTGCCGAAGCCTTCCGACTGGCCCTCGAGACCGCGCGCGTGAACCCGGTCCGCACCGGGCTCACCCTGCTCGGGGTCACCATCGGCGTCGCGAGCGTCATCCTCCTGGTCGGGATCGGCCAGGGCGCGAAGAACTACGTCTACGATCAGTTCGCCGGCATGGGAACGAACCTGCTCATCGTGACGCCCGGCAAGATCGAGACCCGCGGCGTCGCCCCGCAGTTCGGCTCCGACAACGTTCACAAGCTCACCTACCGCGACGCCACTTACCTGCGCCGGCAGGCGCGCAATCTCTCCGGGGTCGTGCCGGTCGCCTTCGGCACCGCCGAGGTCAAGTTCGCCAACCGCACCCGCGATGTGAACGTGATCGGAGTCAACGAGGAGTTCCAGGAGGTGCGGGGCATCCACGCCGACGTGGGGAGTTTCTTCACGCGGGAAGACGTGGAAGCCCGACGGCGGGTCGCCCTGCTCGGGCGGGTCGTGGCGCGGGAGCTGTTCGGGGGAGACAATCCGCTCGGGAAGTTCGTGCGGGTGAGCGAGCGAAAGTATCGGGTGATCGGCCTCATGGAGCCCAAGGGGCGCTCCCTCGGTTTCGACGTCGATGATCTGGTCTATCTCCCGGTTCGCAGCGCGCAGGATCTCTTCCAGAAAGAGGGGCTCTTCGAGATTCTCGTCAAGGTGTCCTCGCATGCCGAACTTGACGAGGCGACGGGGGAGATCCGCCGCATTCTCAAGGATCGGCACAACGACACGGAGGACTTCACGATCACGAGCCAGGCGAGCATGCTTCAAACGCTCGAGGGGATCATGAACATCCTCACCTACGCGCTCGGCAGCATCGCGGGCATCTCGCTATTCGTGGGCGGAATCGGAATCATGAACATCCTGCTGGTGAGCGTGCGGGAGAGAACCCGCGAGATCGGCGTGCGGAAGGCCGTGGGCGCGCGCAGCTCCGACATCCTGCGGCAATTTCTCGTGGAGGCGGCCGTGCTCGGCTCGGTGGGCGGGACGCTCGGCATCCTGCTCGGCGTGGGTGGCGCCGCGCTCGTGCGCTCGCTGGCGGAGAACCTCCCCGCTGAAGTGCCCCTCTGGTCCGTCCTGCTGGCCTGGTCCTTCTCGCTCATCGTAGGCGTATTCTTCGGCGTCTATCCCGCCCGCAAGGCAAGCCGGCTGGATCCCATCGAAGCCCTCCGCTACGAATAAGCTTCCAGACTTTCCCCTCCCGGCGGGCCCAATCCGTGCAAATTTTTCACAGCGCTGCCTTCGGTAGTGTAAAACCTGCGGTCGAAATCCCAGAGGATCTCCAGTTCGTTCCGCAAGAAGAGTGGGCATGAATCTTGCTAATTAAGAGGGAGCCACTGGTCGATAAAATCGGTAGGGGAGTGGCAAAACACATGAGAGTGACTAGCTTAGGGCAGGCTGCGCCCTGCCGGCCCATTCCGGATGCATCCGCCGGGGGCGCATGATCGAGCACGACGGCCTGGACGCATCGGACAAGGATCGGAGAACGTGACGGAGACCCCTTCTACCTCGGCTCCCGACGGCGGTGCCGCGGGCGTGGCGCCGCCTGAACCCCGCCTCATCAAGCTTTCCGAGCATACCATCGAGATAGTTTCCGACCCCGGAGAGGGCGCGCAGAAGTGCGGCCAGATCTTCGGGCAGGTTTCCGCGCGCATGGGCAACGGCGTGTGGACCGTGGAGATCATCCCGGCCGAAATTCAGCCGCCGGCCCGCTCGCCGGCCGGCGGGAGCGGCAACCGGATCCGGATCGGCAGCGGACCGGTCACGAACTGGGGCGATCAGGCCGGCCTGGTCGTCGCGTTCAACGAGCAAGTTCTGCTCGGGCGCCACCGCCTGGATGCGTTGTCGGATGACGCGATCATCCTGCTCGACAGCCTCTGGTCCAGGCACGACGACGAGCGCATCCGCGAGGAGTGGCAAAAGGGGATGAAGGAGCTGGCGGGCCGTTCCTACAGGCTGATCGAGGTGCCTATAGAGGAGGCGTGCCTCGAGATCGTTGACACGCCCCGCCGCGGCAAGAATATGTTCGTTCTGGGGATGCTGGCCTGCCTGTACCAGCGAGACGTCGCGCTCATCATGGACCTCATCGCGCAGTCCTTCCGGAAGAAGTCCCCGGACGTCGTGAAGATCAACCATGATCTCCTCGATCTCGGATACCGCTGGGCCAACGACAATCTCGACTTTCGTTTCGATGTGCCCGCCACCAAACCAGAGGGGCCAATGCTGGTGACCAACGGGAACCAGGCCGTGGCCCTCGGCGCGATTGCGGCCGGGATGGATCTCTGCGCGATGTATCCCATCACGCCCGCGACCAGCGTAAGCCACTACCTGAGCGATATCTTCGAAGAGTTCGGCGGCATGGTTCACCAGGCCGAGGACGAGATCGCAGCGGCGGGCGTGGCGATCGGGGCGTCCTACGCGGGCAAGGTCGCCTTCACGGTCACGTCGGGACCGGGGCTCGCCCTCAAGACCGAGTTTCTGGGTCTCGCGGTGATGGGCGAGATCCCCCTGGTGGTCGTCGACGTGCAGCGGGGAGGGCCGAGCACGGGGCTGCCCACGAAGGTGGAGCAGTCCGACCTGCTCGCCGCGCTGTTCGGCCAGCCGGGCGATGCGCCGCGGGTGGTGATCGCGCCGGCCACCATCGACGAGTGCTTTCATCTCATGATCACCGCGCGGCGCATTGCCGAGACGTTCCGGTGCGTCGTCATCGTGCTCTCGGACGCAAACCTTGCCTCAGGCGTCCAGCCCTATCCGCGGCCGGAAGTCGACCCGCGCTGGATGGCGGGGCCCATCGACCAGAGTCCGGTGGCGCAGGGCGCCCGCCCCTTCGACTGGGATCCAGACACCGGGCTCTCGCACCGGATCATCCCGGGCCAACCCGGGGGCATGCACACGCTCACGGGTCTGGCCCACGACGAATCGAGCGAGATCGCTTATGACCCGGACGCACACGAGCGCGGCTGCGCCATGCGGAGCCGCAAGCTCGCAGTGATCCAGAAGGCCCTCCGGCCGCCGGCCCTGCACGGCGACCCCGACGGGGATCTCCTCGTGGTGGGCTGGGGCAGCACCAAGGGGGCGATCGAGGAAGCGGTCGACCGGGCGAGGGCCGAGGGGTATCGGGTGTCCTCGACGAACATCACCTTCCTGTCGCCGCTCCAGCCCGGCCTGAAGGAAATCTTCGGCCGCTTCAATCGTGTCATGACGGTGGAGATCAACTACAGCGACGCACCGGACGCGCCCTACATCACGCCGGAGAACCGGCGGATGGGCCAGCTCGCGTGGCTTCTCCGGGCGAATACGCTCGTCGATGTCGACTGCTGGACCCGGGTGCCGGGCCAGCCGCTCAGACCGGGACGGATCCACGAGGTCATCCGCAACGTTCTGCTCAAGGGGAGGACCGCATGAGGGGAAACAGCTGCTCGCTGCTCACGGCAGGACAGGACGAGGAGCATGAGTACGGCCTTCAGGATTACTCCAGCGGCGCGCCGCGATGGTGCCCCGGCTGCGGGGACCACGCCATTCTCACCGGTGTGCAACGAGTGCTGGAGGCCGAGCAGCTTCCGCCGGAACAGACCGTCTTCGTGTCGGGAAT
>JAUYMQ010000302.1 GCA_030698575.1 Deltaproteobacteria bacterium | reverse complement strand
GGGACGCTCGATGGAGGGGACGATGTCGCCGATCCCGGCGAAGTGGAACACGCAGGTGGCGCCGGCGAAGAGCGCGTCGCCCGCCTCGAGGGCTCGCACGTCGCGCCGATCGAGGACGAGGTCGGCGCTCCCCCGGTGGCGCGCGAGGTTGGCCTCCCGCCCGCCCACGAGGTTGTCGATCACGTGCACGCGGAAACCGCGGTCCAGGAGCAGGTCCACCGTGTGGCTGCCGATGAACCCGGCCCCGCCGGTGACGACAGCCAGAGGGGCCCTCCCCATCAGTGGGCCCGGCTGCCCTTGAGAACTCTCACGTTGACGTAGCGGTCGTCCGCCATGCTGTCCGGGAGGAGCCCGGCCTTGAAGGCCCGGCAGAGGTCCTGCACCGCGTCCTCGATCCCGCGCTTCGGCCGGAAGCCCAGGCGGGCGGCGATCTTGTCCGAGTTGATGTGGTAGGAGCGGATGTCGTTCGTGGGCGTGGTCACGACATCGATCTCGCCCTTGCCCGGGAATTCCTGCTGGACGACCCGTCGGACGGTCGTCGCGATGTCCATCACGGACTGGTTCTGGTAGCCGGCGTTGAACGTCTCCCCCGCGATCTTCTCGTCCGGCACCTCGAGGAGCAGTCGATAGAGGTCGCACATGTCCTGGATGTGCAGGTTCGGCCGCAGCTGCTCCCCGCCGAACACGGTGATCCTCCCCGTGTTCACCGCGTGGTTGGTCAGGATATTCACGGTGAGGTCCAGGCGCATGCGCGGGCTGTAGCCGCAGATCGTCGCCGGGCGGATGGTGACGCAGACGAACTCGCTCGACTGGTGCTTGAAGAGCAGGGGCTCGCACATGCCCTTGTACTTGTTGTAGAGCGTCAGGGGCACGAGCGGGTGGTCCTCCTTGACCTCTGGCGCCTCCGAGACGCCGTAGACCGAGCTGGTCGAGGCGTAGATGAACCGCCGCACGCCTTGCTCCCTGGCCGCCACAACCAAGGGCTCGAAGCAGTCGTAGTTGATGGTGCGGCTCAGCTCCTCGTCCAGCTCGAAGCTGGGGTCGTTGGAGATGCACGCCAGGTGAATGACGGCGTCCACTCCCCAGAGGGCGTCGCGGAGCCGCCCCGTGTCGCGCAGGTCCGCCTCGATGATCCGCAGGCGGGGCCGCGGGCGGAGGTAGCAGCCGTAGTACATGGTGTCGTAGACGGCGACGTTGTAGCCGGCGTCGAGGAGCTGGGGTGTCAGCACCGTGCCGACGTAGCCGGCGCCGCCCGTGATCAGGACGTTTCTCACGATCCGCTGCCCTCCCGTGTCCCGGCGCGCCCGCTCACGCGGCCGCGTCGGGGATGGTGTACCCCGCCGCCCTGGCGTCCCGATGGAACATCTCCACGGTCTCCAGGGAGTATCGCTCGTGGTCCTTGCCGAGAAGCGACAGCTTGGCAAGGATGTCGCTGGTCGCGGTGATGATGTGGCACCCGGCCTCGTGGGCCTGGACGACGTTGAGCGCCTCTCGGGGACTCGCCCACAGGAGTTCCGCCCGCGGGCGGGCCTGCATGACCTTCAGCGCCTCGCGCATGAGCGGCACCGGGTCCACCCCCGTGTCGGCGATGCGACCCGCGAACACCGAGATGATGGCCGGTGTCTCCTCCGCCAGGGCCTCGATCACGTCCTTGACCTGCTCCAGCGTGAACACGGCGGTGACGTTCACCTTCACGCCGGACTGCGTCAGCCGCCGCAGCACCGGAGCCGAGGACTCCCGCCGCGTGTTCGTCACGGGAATCTTCACGTTGACGTTGACCCCCCACCGGGCGATCTCCCGTGCCTGCCGCTCCATCTCGTCGAGGTCGTCGGCGAAGACCTCGAAGGACACGGGCCGGTCAGGAACCGCTTCCAGCACTTGGAGCGCGAACTCCCTGTAGTCGCGGACCCCCGCCTTCCGCATCAGCGTCGGATTGGTCGTGAATCCCCGGACCCACGGCGTTGCGGCCATGGCCCTGATGCCCGCGAGGTCGGCACCATCCGCGAAGATCTTCACGCTGAGGGCGGCGAGATCAATCATCCAGCCCCTCCTGCTCCGATTCGCTACTCGATGATGAAGAGGGCACGGTAGCCGGCCGCCACGCTGGAGAGGATCCCGCACTGAGCGAGCGTCATCGGCGGATGCGGCCTACCACCGTGCACCACCGCGCGGGTGAGCACGCCGTCGCGATCCAGGAACACCGCGACCGCCATGGGGCTCAGCGCTTCGCCTCCGGCACCGTGCGTTCCCACTTCGTGGCAGCGATCTGCAACTGGGGATGGCAGACCAGGCAATGCCACACCACCGCCTGGAAGGCTTCGGTATGGGGCGTGACGTGCCGAAAGTTCACTGTGGGCACGACGACCACAACGTGCCCGATCTGCTTGGTGTATCCGCCCTCCCGGCCGACCACCCCGTAGATGCGCAGGCCCCGGCGCTTGGCCTCGTCCAGGCCCCGCACCAGGTTCACGCTCACGTTCCGCTCGATGTCCCCGCCGCCCACGGACAGCACGAAGACAGCATCCCGGTCGTTCGCCTGGCTCACCTCGAGCCATGGGCCGAACACGGTGTCCCATCCCTCGTCGTTGGTGCGCGCCGTGAGCTCCGCGACGTTGTCCACCGGCGTATAGGCCTCGATGCCGCAGAGCTTCCGGAAGTCGTTGACGGCGTGGCTGCAGTTCGCCGCGCTCCCACCCACCCCGAGCAAGAAGAGGCGCCCGCCCCGCGCGCGGAGCGCCGCCAGCTCCCCCGCGAGGCGGTCGATGAGATCGTGGTCGATCTGCAGGCAGATCTCACCGGCCTCCATGAGGTAGGCCCGCGCGTGCGAAAACGACGGCTCCGTATTCATGGCCTCGGCGAATCACTATAGCGCAAGAGTTGCGCGTCGGGCCCTCAGTTTCTTGGGCCGTGTTGGGGAGCGCATCATCCATCCGCTCCCCAGATCAGATGAAGTGTCTGCGCCCGTGCTCGCGCCGCAGAGGAGGGGCGATGCGAGCGCAAGAGGTAATTTCAGCCGCCCCCAGAGGACCCCTGACGGGCGGACCGCCGAGATCCTGACCATCCATCCGCGGAACCTGCCCCGGTGTTGCGCCCGCTATGAGTGAGTGCCCCCGCTCCGCCGCAGCCGCCCACGTCCGCCCGCTCGGCCTGCGGAGCCTCGGCCCACCGACGCCCGGGGCGCAGCCGCTGCCCGATCCCACCCCGCAGGCCCCCACATGCCGCCCCGCCCGTGCAGGACGGCCGTCCGTCCTGGGCTCGGGCGCGAACTTCTCGGACCTGGGG
>JAUYMQ010000263.1 GCA_030698575.1 Deltaproteobacteria bacterium | reverse complement strand
TCCCATTCCTCTTCCGTTATGAGCATTCGGGCGACGTGGAACCAGTGGCGATCCTTCTTGATGTAGTAGCCGATCCAGCGCTCGTATTCCTCCGGCGGGAGGCCGTCCACAGCCCGCCGGTTCTCGTCCATGTTCCAGCTGAACTCCTTGGGATCGAAATCAGGGAGCGCGCGCATCCGATCGTAGAGCGGACGGGGATAGACACTCGTTCGCAGCTGCCTGGCGGTGATGTATCCAGGCACCACGAACCCCTTGATGCGCGGCGCGGGGAACATGAGCGGGAAGTTGAGCCAGATCGCCCGCTTTCCGTGCCGATCCGCCATCGAGGCGAGGGTCTCACAGCGCACTTCGTTCGACGTGACGAGCCGCCCCCAGGGGCCGAACTCATGTTCACTCCAGTGCATGAAGTCGTACACGCCGTGCTTGCCGGGGCCCTGGCCGGTGATCATGCTGGTCCAGGCCGGCGGGGTGAGCGGATTGGGCGTGGATATGAGATCCGCGCGCACTCCTTCACGCAGGCATCGCTCGAAGAAGGGAAGGCGCCCTTCTTCGACGAGGTCGTCGAGAACCGTGAACGTCATGCTGTCGAGGCCGAGTAGGAGCGTCTTCCCCATCTAGATGTTTCCCCTTTCAACCAGCTTTCGGTGCAGGAAGTCGGCGAGCTGCGCGATCTGGAGATCGCTGATGTACCGCCCGTCCTCTATCAGCAGTTCCTCGAAGCCCAGATCCTTCTCCTGGTAGATCTCTCCGAGGGTGACGATGAGATGGACGACGTCGATGGACTCGAAGGCCAGATCGCCGACCAGGTGGGTCCCGTCGCCGATGTCTCCCGAGAAATCGATATCCCAGTCGCTCGTCATGTCCTCCAGCACGCTTATCACCTGCTTGAGAACCGTATCCCGGGATCCGCTTGGTGCCTGCATTTCGGTGCTCATTTATCACTCCTTCTGCACGTTGTGACTGCCATAATTAGGTCGTCTTCGCGAAGCGTGTAAACATCCAGGATGGCGCCGCCCAGGGCGGGACGCAGGCGGGCCAGCTCACCGCCGATTTCAATCGCGATGAGACCGCTGCTTTCATCGAGCTTCCGCAGCACGAAACCGCGGGGCTTCCCCGCCAGGCCCGTTCCGAGAGCCTTGGCCGCGGCTTCCTTCGCGCACCATGCGCGAAGCCACCACTCGGCGCGCGCGGCATCATCCAGGTCGCCGAGGATCTTCAGATCTTCCTCCGAGAATGCGATTCGCTCGAACCCCGGCTCGAGAATGCGCATTCTCTCGACATCGATCCCCACCTCCAGATCCAGTTCACCCTCGGCCGCGATGCCCACCGCGATGCCGCGACCGTGCGCCATCGAGACAGCGGGGAGCGGTCCGAAAATTTGTGCAAGTGCAGGCGCCACGCGCGGCCTGCCCAGCTCGTCGGCCGTGATCTCGACGTCGGCGGGGAGCAGTTCGATTCCGTGGTTCTCCCGCGCCAGCTGGCAGACAGCGTCTTTCACGGCTGCACGGGCGAAAAGCCATTCGGTCCGTGCGCGGGGAGGCTTGCGGAGCGCGCGCCAGACGTCACGCTCGTCACGAGAGAGCACGAGGTGCGCCACCTGCTTCTGCCACAGCATGCCCGACCCCTCGAAGGTTCCGCGGGGCCACCCGTGGACGCGCCGGCAGCGGAAGGCCGCGGGATTGCCCAGCGGCGCCTCGGGCGCCTTCCAGCGCTCGCTGAGCGTCAGCCCCTCCGACTCCCAGGTGAGCTTGACGATCGGCTCGGGGAACTCGAAGCAGCGGTCTTCCCAGCCGCGGATGCCAAAGTAGGGCCTTCCGTCCGGTCCGTCGACCTCGATGTCCGCGCGGAGGTGATCAGGCGCGAGACGCTGTATCCGCGCCCTGGCGTCCAGGCGCATGTGAGGCGGAGGCGGCGGGCCGTAAAGGTTGATCGCGTCGATTCTAAATGGCGTGGAGTTGACCCCCCGCAGATCCTTCTCGCCGTTCCAGAATGCGACGAGCTGCCCCGCCGCGTCGAGCAGCGCCGGATCGAGGGCGAAGCGCGGCGCGGGCTCGGAAGCGAAGAGGCGGTCGGAAGGAAGCGTGAGGAGCCGCGCCCTGACCCCCTCCTTGCTCCAGGCGTCCACGTGCTCGACGCCGCGGAAGCTCGGGCCGTGGAACATCGCCAGCTTGTAGAGCGTCGCGGCGTTCCACCGGGAGGGCCTCGCATCGGGCGGGGCGAACGGATTCGCATCGGGCGGAGCGGGGAACTCTGCCGCCAGCCGGGCCGTGGCCTCGAAGATCGGGGGCGCGGAGAGCAGGCCGGCCGGGTTTGCATCCGGTTTCACATCCGGAATTGCGCCGGCGTCCCCGGCGGGTTCCGTGATCGTGACCCGCACCCGATCCGCGGCTTCGCTCCATGCGTTAATCTGGACCGTCCGCGCGCCTTCGCCGAGATCGATCCAGCGGCTTGCACGGATCTCCTGGAGCGCGACGACTTTCATTCCCGGGGCCAGCGCTTCCGCCGCCTCGGCGGCCATTTCGATTGTCATCGTGAGCGGCATGATGGGGAGCGCGGTGAGCGATCTGTCGCGCAACGAGGCCTGGCCGCCCAGGGTGTGGTGCTGGAGGAAGAGATCCTTGGCCGGATCGAGCCGCCTTAGCGCGGTCAGACTTTCGCCGGGGCGGCAGAAAACGATCTCGCCGAGAAGGGGCCTCTGCGATGCGCCTTCCGCGGATTGGGGCGTGGCGACCGCGTCCCCGGAGTGATCCCGCAGCGGCTCCGCCGGGTCCGCAAGGAAGGCGTGCATCAGGTCTTCCTGGATCTCAAGAAATTGCTCCATAGTCTCGAAATAGCTCTGCATTTCGGGGGCGAAGCTCGCGTCTTCGCCGCCATCGATGGCCGTGGGCTGTTCCGCAGCCGGGGCCGGCAGGGCCGGGAGACGCAGGGCCGGCGCGGCGGCGACGGGCCGGGCGCCGGCCGGCTTCGCGAACGGGCGCGCTCCGTCCGGCAGCTTCAGGTAGGGCAGGGCGAGCGATATTTGCATCGCCCCTTTCCTTGCCGGCGCCGGCTTCTCGCACCGGTCGAAATCGAGGCGCTCGGGCCCGCGGCGCTCGTAGAGCGGGTCGAGTGTGAGCGGGACGCCCTGCGCCGCCAGGAGGGCCAGCGCATGGTGCAACTGCCGGATGCCTGAGCGGCCCGGAACGTTCGACGGCGTCGCGAGATAGGGGCGCTTCCGTAAAATGTCGTTGACGAAAGATGTCAGGTTCCCGCGCGGGCCCGCTTCGACGAAGATGCGCACGCCCGACTCGTACATGGCCTCGATCGTGTCGCGGAATCGCACCGGCCTGATCCACTGCTCGAGCGCTACGCGGCGCGCCTCTTCGAGGTTTTCGGGATAGGGCGCCGCGGTGGCGCATGACCAGAGCTGGATTTCCGGCCTCGGCCGATCGATCGGCGGGAAGGATTCGACCAGGTAGTGATAGGCCGGCTCGAACAGCGGCGTGTGATAGGGGCGATCGAATGGAAGAACATTGCAGACCGCGCCGGCGGACTTGAGGCGCGCCATGACACCTTCGGCGATTTCGGGCGCCGCGGAGAGCACCACCTGGTAGTGGCAGTTGTCCATCGCGACGAAGAGCTTTCCCTCGTGCTCGCGCTGGAGCTGCCGGAGGAGTTCGGGGTCGGCGCCGCCCACCGCGATGAGAGCCACGGCGGGAATGCTCTGTGTCTTGTAGAGCCGCTGGTAGACGCTGTTCACGTCGAGGATCATCCGGACGAGCGATTCGTCGCTGTCCACGCGCGTGGCGCCGGTGACAAGGAGGCCGGTGTACTCGCCGGCGCTGTGTCCGGTCGCGATGTCGGGTTTGAGGCCGAGGCGCTGGAGGAGCCCCGAGATCGCCGCGCTGGCAACGAAGACCGACTCGACGGCCCCGTCCATCTGCCAGAGGAGCCGTTCCTGCTCGTCGGAATCGACCGAGCTTCCCAGGGTCGGCGGCGGGAAGATGAACTGGGAAGGGGTGTAGCCGCGCGGATGGTCCCGGAAGGCGCGCTCCATCAGATCGAAACGGGATCGCACCAGCGGGAAGTGAAAGCAGAGGTCG
>JAUYMQ010000259.1 GCA_030698575.1 Deltaproteobacteria bacterium | reverse complement strand
GGGAACAGCTCGCCGAGGATGGCGTACGACGGCCCCCAGGTGCACCAGACGGAGAAGCTCGCCGCGAGCAGGAACACCGTGAGAAGCCACGCGGGGCCGTGGGCCTGGGTCACTGCGCCCATCCCGATCATCGAGACGGCGGTCATGACCACTGCGGCCACGATGACCACCTTCCGGTGCACGCCCCGCCGGTGGCACCGATCGGCGACGAGCCCCGAGAGCAGGAGTCCCACGGGCGCCACCACCCCCTGCAGGCTCGCCAGCGACGCCGAGCGGCCGAGATCGCGGATACCGACCTCGGAGAAGAGAAGCGGGCCCCAGGTCGCCAGCAGGAACTGGACGTAGACGGGCATGATGCCCGTGATCCCCAGCAGCCAGAAATCAGCGTTGCGCAGGACGCGGCGGAAGGGCCACGCGGGATCGGCCGCCGCCGTTGCGTGCGGCGGCTCCGGGACCACTTTCCACAGGAGCACGGCCGCGAGGAGCGGCGGCAGCGCGAAGAGGAAGAACACGGAGCGCCACGGCATGATGACGCCGAGGGCGCCGGCGAGCAAGAGCCCGAGCGTCGTGCCGATCCCGGGCCCGGAGAAGGACACCCCCTGCCCCAGCGCCATCTTCTCCCTGGGCGTCGTGGCCGCGATGATCACGCGGTCGTTGGAGAAGAGAAGGCCCTGGCTGAGCCCCGTGAGGAGGCGCGCGAGGAAGAGCGTCGTCAGCGAGGTCGCGAGCCCGGTGAGCGCCGAGGCCACGGCGCCCAGCAGCACGCCGGCCAGGAGCAGGCGCTTCCTGCCGAAGCGGTCGCCGAGGACGCCGGCCGGGAGCTGCATCGCCATGTAGGCGTAGAAGAAGCCCGTGGAGAGGAAGCCCGCACTCGTGTAGGAGAGGCCGAACTCCTGGATGATGGGCGGCAGCAGCGAGGAGAGCGCCAGCCGGATGAGGTAGTTGCAGACCCACGCGTAGACGAGGATGCCCCAGATGACGGAGTAGAAGGGAATGGGCATGCGCGGCTCATCGTAGCACGGCCGCCCGCCCTCACTCAGCCCCGTGAGCCCAGGGCGAGCGTGAAGGCCTCGTGCACGGCGCTCTACACCTCCCCGCCCATCACCGCGCCGCCTCCCGCCACGTAGATGGCGTCTCCGATCGCCGCGGCCCCGAGGCCGTGGCGCGGCGTCGGCATGGGGGCGTACTGCTCCCATGCGTCTCGCTGCGGGTCGTAGCCCTCGTTCTGGCCGAAGACGCGGCTGGTGCCTTCTCCTCCCATCACGAAGATCCTCCCGCGGTACTGCACGGCCACATGCCCGGACCGGGCGGTGGGCAGCGGGTTGCGCGGCACCCACCTGTCCGCCGCCGGGTCGTAGACATGGTGATACGACCGGTCCACGCGCTGCTCTCCGTACCCGCCCACCAGGTGCATGCGGCCGGCATGCTCCGCCGCCCAGGCCATCTAGCTGCGCGGCACCAGCAGCGGCGCCTTCGGCATCCACCGGCCGGGATTCGCCGCCCGAGCCGCCGGGCTGTCGAAGACATGCTGGGTCGCCGCCAGCGCGGGCCTGTCGATCCGGCCCGCCTGCCTCAGGCTCTCGTACAGCCCGCCGTCATGCCCGTACCCGGACCGGGCGGACGCCAGCACCGCCGGAACGAAGGCGAGCCCACCAGCGAGGAATGCCCGCCGCGTATGAGTCATTAGACCGCAACACGCTCAACTCGCGACTGTCAGCTTTCGATGGTGACAATGTGTGCCTGGATCTTGCCGTCCACATCCCCTCGCCCGAACCGCTGGGCGATCCCTTCCGCCGCGATGTCGGTTGCTTCGCCGAGCCGCGAGGCGTCGCGCGCCTCGATCTCGTTCCGTAGTGGTGTCCCCTGACAGTACGCGATCGCTGGGACCCGGGAAGATCTTGCCCGACTGCGCGCCGCAACCGTGGTGATTTGGGGTGACGCAATGAACCCGCCGCTTGCAAGATCGCGCTCGATGGTCGGACGGTCGTAATAGCCGTGGGGTGTGCGAGCGAGGAAGCGCGGCGGATCCTCAGGAAACAGCGATTCGAGTGCCGTCGTCACGGTGTCGGCGAATTCGTTTTCTTTGATCCGATCCCACACGTTGAACATGAACACGCCTCCCGGCCTGAGCACTCGATGTGCCTCCGAAAGCGCTTTCGCCTTTTCGGGGACAAACATGATCCCGAACTGGCATACAACGGCGTCAAACGTTCCGTCTTGGAAGGGCAACTGCATGGCGTCCGCCCGACCCCATTCCACGGGCCGCTTGGTCCCGAGCGCGGACGCTTGGTCCAGCATCGGCGAATTCAGATCCGTCGCCACGATTGAGACGCGTTCTGGCAGTATCGAAGCCAACGCACGAGTCACGACACCTGTGCCGGCTGCTACTTCCACCACGCGACCAAGAGATCTCGAAGCGAGCCTGTTCACCAGGTCCGCGGCGTACGGCTCGAAGAGCAGGGGAACCAGATACGTTTCGTAAAATGTCGGAATCGAGCCAGCGAAGACTTTGTCGGTACCAGAACTACCCATAGGGGTTGCTCTTTCGGTTCCTTTTCTTTCTAACGGTTTGTATCAGCCGCCGCCGAAGGCCGTCGGCTGCGTACACAGTTCAACCCCGATGCCCCATCATGGCTTCTCAACTATCTTCCAGTACGAATCCTTCCGAATCACCTTGCCGTCGCGAAACTCGTAGTGATCGCAGCCACGAACTTTGACTCGGACCCCACTGGGCGTTGTGCCCGACAGCAGCCACTCCGAGACAACCAGGTTTCCACTGATCCAATGGCGGTCCTCACTAGAGTGGACATCCGGGAGACCCTTGAAGCGCGTCGCCAGCCCCTCTCGCACGGCGGCCTTGCCCACAAAGCGCTGTCCCCAAGGATCTGGCCCACGCGGCAGGTCCAACGAACAATCGTCCGCAAAGAATTCCATGATCGCGTCCAGATCGTGAGCATTGAAGGCATCGAGGATGGCCTTCACCGTTTCTACGGACACCGACTGCTGTTGAGACATCGCGCTTCCTCCTCGAATGACGGCCTAACGAATAAGGTTCTATCCGCCGGGCGGCACGGACAGAAGTCGCCGAGAGCAGTGTTCCCGGCGGATAGAACCGGTTGGACTCAACCCCGCCGAGGGTCGCCCTATGGGGATTCTATCGCAGGGGTGGTGTGGGGGAAATGAAAGACGGGTGGCATGGCGGGGTGGGGCGCGCGCCCCGGTGCAGGGTGTGGGAGGGGATCGGGGGCGATGCAGAGGCGAGCAGAGGTGAGGTGGCGATGATGGCCGGGGCACGGGAGGAGCCGTGGGCACACGAAGGCGACCCAGCGGGCGGGCGAATGGGACGGTCCTCCGAGGTGACCG
>JAUYMQ010000258.1 GCA_030698575.1 Deltaproteobacteria bacterium | reverse complement strand
CGGTCACGATGGCCACCTGTTGCCGAGAGGCGCTCATTACCAATCCCTATCCAACGCGTCATCGACAAGTTGCTCTAGCCTTTCTGCCGTTGAACGCAGCAATGCACGGGCCTCAGGGTCCGTCATCTTTTCCGCCAATCTGTATAACGCCTCGGCGCGCTCGATGTCTGTCATCGCCACCTCCATCGCCGCTGGTCGACCGGCGACTCCACTCCAGCGAGCTTCACGAGAATCGCCCACACCGCCTCTACCGGCACGCCGGCGCGGGCGAGCGAGATGAGAGCTGACGGCCACGGGGACGACGGGTCCGTGTAGCGATGATGGACAGGAGCCCGGGGCTGGAGGAGGCGCGCCATGGCTATCTCGCGGGCGGGTCACGGTGAGGCGGAGCCACGGACGGCCTGCCTGTCGCGGCGGCGGAGGCTTTAATGAAGAGGCGCACCATGCCAGCCACTAGCTCAGCCTGCGGCGGCCACCCAGGGAGGGTGAGAGGAGAATTCAAGGCGGCCGCCACTCCCTCGAAGAGTCGGGGGTGATCCTGCGATACCTGACGGTCAGACCGCCACCATAAGCAACGAGCGCGGAGTCCGGGGCGATGGGCATTACTCGCGAGGATGCCCAGGGCCTCAAGTCCCTTGAGCCACCGCCGCATGGTTCGCCGACTCACGGGCGCGTTGAGGCGGTCGCGGAGTTGTGTGATGCTCACGCCTTCCACGGCCCCGATTGTCGCCAGCAGATCACTCAACTTCGCCGGCATGTCGCTCACTCTGACTCCTGGGTCTCCGCCACCGGCAACCCCAGCCGCCCCCGCGCCCCAGCCCAGCACTCGCCGATCTTCTCCACGGGCATCACGCAGACCGCGAGGCGCCGGAAGCTCGGCTCGTCGCCTTGGCGAGCGAGGTCAACGAGTTCTTGACTCACGTTGTCCACAGCGGGAGCAGCCAACCTAAGACGCAGCGCTTCGGACGCCTGGATGCAAGCGCGCTCCCATAACTCATCCTCTCGTTCAAGGAGCCGGGCATCAATGCCAATGCGGCTGCGCAGCCCGCTGATCACCCGCAGAAGATCAGGCGGCGCCCCTTCGGGTAAGGGCGCGGCCAGTGCTGCACGAACCCAAGCCGGGGGTGCGCCGAGATCATTACGCCAGTTCTGGCTTGGCGGGCTCGCATCGGGGACCAGGTCGTCGCTCGTCTCTATCTCATCCGGTGGCGGCCACCCGGGCAGAGGAGCATTCAAGGCCGCCTCCACTCGCTCGAATAACCGTACATCATTGTGCGCCTGGTGGCTCTCGTCACCCGTCCTCGGCTCGTGAGACATTCGTTACTCCTGCCCCACGCCGCGCACGGACCATTCCCAGATCGCGTCCAGCGAGAGACTCCCAGTCCAGATCGTCAGGATCATCTGACGCCACCCGAACCCGTTGATGTGGAATGGCTGGAACTCAATCCCAAGCCGGTATTCCCGGGGCGTTCGCTTGACGTAGAGGATGAAATGATCTCCAAGTCTCATGGCGTCACCTCACGTACATCATTGTACGCCTTCCCTCGGCGCCCCGGGGCCATCCCCGTTGCCCTCATGCCCCGCCGGCGGGAGCGCCCGGCTCGGAGGCGCCTCCAGCACCGCCACCCGCCGCGTCGGCTCCGGCAGGTAGAAGACCACGCGCGCGTCAATCGGGCCGCCGTTCGCTCCTGTCACTTCATGGCGATCCTTCCGCCCCCACCGCTCATGGTGCTTCCGCTCTAGCAACCATTCCGCATGCTTCGCGTCCTCGCCTGCGGCCTTCATGATGAGCGCGACACAACGTATTTCAGCGGTCCGCTCCGCCTCCAAGACTGCCCGACGAAACGTCAAGTAGGGCTCACGGGCACGACTGAGCCAGCGCCCCAGCGTATCCGGAGCGATCCCGGCCCACTCCGCTGCGATTTCCTTGTAGTTGCCCCCCGAGATCGCCTCCACAATCTTGTCTTGGATCTCCGGTGTGAGCTTTGTTGGACGCCCACGCTTACTTTCTTGCTCGGTCACCTGGGGCGTCTCTTCTGTTTGCTGGATCTGCCCGATCATATCCGTCATATCAATATCTTAGCACCACGCTCGCGCCGCCTCGTCACTCGTCTCCAAGTCTCAAGATCGCCATGGACGCCACAGACTCCCATCGCTGCGGCAGGCAGGGCACAACGCGTTCCGGGCCACCTCGCCGGCGCTGTACATCGCAACACGCCACAGAAATCACATCGCCCCTCAGCACTCCACCGATGACAATGGCCCCACACCCTTGCGGAGTTCGGGCACCAGCTATTCATCAGGGCTGGCATCACCGGACCTCATGCACGAGCACGAGCAACCGCTGGGCCACGTCGGCCGAGTAGGTGTCCCCAGGCCACCGCTCCGTCGCCTTCGCTGGCCCTCGGTTGTACGCGCGCAGGGCAACGGGGCCGAGCCCGAAGTCGTCGAGTTGCCACCGCAAGAACTGCATCCCGACGCGCAGGTTAAACTCCGGCTCGCCAAGGCTACCGAGGCTGACATAACCCCCGCCTCGGGCGGGGACTGGGGCGTCGAACCCCGTCAGCTTCAGCTTGTCCACCACGAGCCGGGCCGTGTCTGGCATGATCTGCATCAACCCGATGGCGCCCTTCGGGCTAACCGCTTGTGGATGCCAGTTCGATTCTCTATCGACGATCGCCATGACGTATCGAAAATCCAGATTCAACCGCTCAGCCTCGGTCATCAACTGGTTCGGGAACCGGAGGAACTCGCGGACCGTGGCACCAGGGTTCCGCCGGACGATCACGGCCAGGATTTTCGCCTCCACCTGGCTCGCCGACTGCGACACGCTCAGCCCGGTGGCTTCGCCGGCCCGCTGGCCGGTGCGATACCCCAGTGCTCCAGCACTGAAGACGCCGAGGAGCATCACGAGCACCGCAAAGGCCGCGAGGGGGCCCGCTGTCCGTAATCGCGCCATGCCCCACCTCCATCTG
>JAUYMQ010000255.1 GCA_030698575.1 Deltaproteobacteria bacterium | reverse complement strand
GGGCAGATCGACCACCTCGGCGAGGAAGCGGCCGTCCTCCTCCTGCTCGATCTCGACGCGGTAGCTCCTCGTCATCGCCCAGCTCCCGCTCAAGCCACGTGGACCTCGAGTTGCTTGAGCTTCTCTCAGCGCGCCACTTCGGCCACCTCCACCGGGCCGGCTACCCACGGCGGGGCAACCTAAGGAGGGGGTTCATGTCTTCTACGTTGACAGGGTATGCACTTCCTGTCAATTGCCTGTTCCGCTGAAGCTAACGGCGGAAGGCGCTGGCTACTTCAGCACGCGACCGTTCACAAGAGCTTCGGGCGCTTGCTGTGCCTCTGGAGGATCGCGAGCTGCTCGCGGAGGGCCAGGTTCTCGAGGACAAGGTCGGCCCGGTCCTGGGTGAGGGTTCGAAAGAGGGCCAGAAGGGAAGGGATGAAGAGCATCGGCCGGTTCCGGAAGTAGGGATGAGGTGGGCGCTCGGAAAAGCGGGAAGTATTCGAAGAGTTTGAGGAATCCTCAAGCTAGGATCAGGCGGCCGGAATTCTCGGGTGCCACAAAGGGTTGCGAGGGGGCGTTTTCAGCAATTTCGAACTCGGCCGTTAACCAGTTAACGGCCGCCGTAATTTCGTCAGAAGAGAGGGGTCCCAGCCCGAACCCCGCAGGTTCGCTTCGCTCTGCAAGTTCTCATCCAGTGGCTCTGTGGATCTCGACCTCGCGGTCCAGCCTTGCTCCCAGTCGATCCTTCTCGGCCTCCAGGTCGTAACGGGCCTGGAGATTCATCCAGAACCGCTCGGACGTGCCGAAATAACGTGCCAGCCTCAGGGCCGTATCGGCCGTGATGGCGCGCTTGCCCAGAACAATCTCGTTGATGCGGCGGGCCGGCACGCTGATGGCCTTGGCGAGCCGATACTGGGTGATCTCCATGGGATCGAGAAACTCCTCCAGGAGAACCTCCCCGGGATGGACAGGCGCCATTTTCTTCTTTGGCATGGTCTATCGGTACCTCAGTGATAATCGACGATTTCCACGTCGTAGGCGTCGCCTTCCTTCCACCGGAAGCAGATCCGCCATTGATCGTTGACGCGAATGCTGTGTTGCCCTTTTCTATCCCCGGAGAGTTTGTCCAGGCGATTCGAGGGAGGGAGTCGAAGATCCTGAAGCGTCTCCGCCGCGTCGAGGATCACCAACTTCCGGAGCCCGACGTGCTGAACGCCGGGGTGGAACTTCCTGGAGTACTCCCGCCGGAAGATTTTGTCTGTTTCCTTGCAGCGGAAGCTCCGGAACATGGCTAAGGAAGGGCTTGAGCGCCGGCGCCACGATCGGTGGCCCGCTCAGCTCCGGGGGCTCGGCGCCCCCCGCCGCCGGCGCGGCCCCGGAACTGGAACCCGCTTCCCGAAGGCGAACCGCGCGAGAACCAGTGGATGGAAAGCGATGTACTTCGGGATGGCACCGCCGACGATTGAGCTGAGGACGGCAGCGATGACCTCGTCCTTCGCCGCGCGGCCGACCACCGTCTCGACGGCGCGCGGGCGGGCCAGGAGGTGCTGGAGCGCGACTCCGCCGCGAAAATCCCAGCCCAGCTTCCGGCGCCAGGCCCGGTCGTATTCTCGAAAGGCGCGCTCCGAGAACTCCCCGCGCTCGAGGATCTTGAGGGCCGTGTGGACGGCCAGTTCGGCCGAGACGAGCGCCGTTCCGATTCCCTCGCCGGTGATCGGATCCACGAACGACGCTGCATCGCCAATCACGAGAAGGCCGGCGGCCGAGCTGCGTCCGGCGTTGTTGCCGAGATCGAGCGGCCAGCCGCGCACGGGCGAGACGGCCCTTGCGCGGCCCAGGCGTTCGCGCGAGGCCGGATGCTCGTTGACGAAGCTGTCGAAAAGCGCCCGGAGCCGCTTGCTTTCTCCCTCGCCGCCCCACACGCCGATCCCCACGTTCGCGGTGGAGGGCCCCGTCGGGAAGATCCAGCCATAGGCGGGAAGTATCTCCCTGATGTAGTGCAGCTCCAGCGTGGAGCCCAGACCCTCCGCTCCCTCGTAGTAGGCGCGGACGGCGAAGGCGCGCCCACCGCTTCTCGCGGGCCGGAGGCCGAGCGCGCGCACGAGGACCGAATGGGCGCCATCCGCGGCGATGACCACGGGCGCACGGAATGACGCCGTCCCGCCGTTCTCCGTGATCCCTTCCACGCCCTTGACCCGCCCGTCTTCGAGGATCGGTGCCTGGACTTTGAACTCCTCGATCAGCGTGGCGCCCGCCTTCACCGCCGCCTCGGCCAGGGCCAAGTCGAGGACCATGCGGGGAAGGATGAAGCCGCGCTTGTAGGCGGGCGCGGGGGGAGCGATGAAGCGCGCCCTCTTGCCCTCCGGCGACGTGATGAGAGTCTCGCTGATGGGCACCGCGCCGGCGTCGTGAAGGGATTGCACGAGATCCAACCGCCGGAGAATCCGCACCGCATCGAGGCCCACCGCGTCGCCGCAGATCTTGTCGCGGGGAAACCGCGCTCTATCAAGCAACGTGACCCGGACCCCGGCGCGCGCGAGCATCGTCGCCGCAACCGACCCGGCGGGCCCCGCCCCGACGACGATCACATCCGAACTTCGCGTAGGCTGGCTCACGCGCCATCCTCCTCCCGGATAACCCCGCCGTCTCCCCCGGCGCCCGCGCGCGTAAGGGGAGACCGAATGGGCCGGGGGATTAGAGTCGATCGGGGCCGCTGGGTCAAGAGGTCGGGGCCACCCCCCACTAGGGCCCAAAGATCCAACGATTCGCTCACCCTCCCCCAAAGCTCCAGGCATGTCTCAGAGCCGGCGGGGATGGAGGTGGCCCGCCGAATCCGGTGATCAGGTGTGTACCAGGATTGTACTCTATGGATCGACTCTCGCATCCTCCGGAGAGTCTTCCTACTCACAGTTGCTGGACAGAATTCCGGGGAGCCAAATCAGAAGCCGCGCTGTGGGCGCGGCGGCTTGTGAACGACGACCCCGGTTGCGAGAGCGGCCGGGGCCGTGCTCATGTTTCATTAGACCTCTCCTCCCCCCCCTCGAATCGGCCCGCCTCTCGCCCGGCCCCGCGGCGTCTTAACCCCGCGACTCTCCCGGCAATATACTGGGTTTTTCCCCTCAGGTTATGTCATTATGCCGGCATCGGCCCGGCCGGGTCGGTCGCGCGATGACCCCCTCGAAAAGCCGCGGGGGTCACTGCCTCCCCGGACCAAAGCAAGCGAGCGCCGCAAGCGACCTCCTGCTCTCGCGTGTCACGGGTCGACGGCAGAAGCGCACGTACGCGCCCCTCCCTCCGGGATCGCGACCGGCGGAAGGGTGTGCGCTAGCCGGTCCCGCGCATGTCGCGGGTCACAGCGCGGCAACGTCAGAAGGAACGTCAAGATGAATCGAACAAGCGAAGACGGCATCGACGGGAACAACCCTTCAACGATCGAGAACGAAGCCCTTTCTCCGGCCTCCTGCAGCCGGCGTGCATTTCTCGCCGGCATCGGCGGCATGGCAGCGCTTGCCGTGGACGCGGGCACAGGAGGCTCACTGCTCGCGGGCTCACCGAAGGGCGCAGAGGCACTGGCCGCGGAGCAGGGCAGTGGAGACGCGCGCAGGCGGCGCAACGATGCGTTCCGCATCCGACAGCAAGCGGCGCTCACCCAGAGGAAGCTTCCACTCCCCCTCCATCCCGACAACGGCGAGGAGAGCGATTACCCCTACCTCGCCAACTTCTCGAAGGGCCTTCCCCACAACGATCTGGGCGAAGTGACACCTTCGGCCTATCAGGCGATGCTGGCCGCGCTCTCGGTGGGCAGCCACGCTGCCTTCGAGACGATCCCGCAGGGTGGCGACCGTCCCTTGAGAAACCCGCAGGCGGGCATCGCATTCGACCTGCAGGGCCCGGATTCCCACCATCTGGCGATTCGCCCGGCGCCGCGCATCGACGGGCCGGAGAATTCGGCCGAGATGAGCGAGCTTTACTGGATGGCGCTTGCCCGGGACGTGCACTTCGCCGATTACGGGAGCGACGGTCTCATCGCCGATGGCTGCGCGGACCTCTCGGGCTTCTCGGATTTTCGAGGGCCGAAGCAGGCGGGACTCGTCACGCCAGCCGCGATCTTCCGCGGAAACACTCCTGGCGATCTGGCCGGCCCCTACCTGTCGCAATTTCTCTTGAAAGACATCCCCTATGGGACGCTGACCATCAACCAGCGCCAGCAGACAGTCCTTCCGGGCCTCGACTACATGACCGATCCCGCTTCGTGGCTGGCGATCCAGAACGGCGACAATCCGGTGCTCGCCGATGCCCTGGATGGAACGCCGCGCTACATCCGCAACGGACGCGACCTGGCCGCGTACGTGCACTACGACGCGCTGTACGAGGCGTACCTGAACGCGTGCCTGATCCTCCTCGGCATGGGTGCAGCTGTGGATCCGGGCAACCCCTACCACGGCCTCAGCCGGACGGACGCGTTCGCCACTTTCGGGGGACCGCACATCCTGAGCCTCGTGACCGAGGTGGCGACGCGCGCGCTCAAGGCCGTCTGGTACCAGAAGTGGTACGTGCACCGCCGCCTGCG
Organism: Deltaproteobacteria bacterium; assembly: GCA_030698575.1. Classification (GTDB taxonomy): domain Bacteria; phylum JAUYMQ01; class JAUYMQ01; order JAUYMQ01; family JAUYMQ01; genus JAUYMQ01. The sequence continues at coordinate 1,127 of JAUYMQ010000255.1, read as the reverse complement.
CCCCGAGTCCTTTGGTGGGCGCATCCACCATCACATGACTGGCGCCGCGGTCTATCCCATCGACGCCGAAATTCTCAGCTCGCAGGCTGTAAGTGAGGCCTTCGACCTGTATGGGACCTACTTCCTCCCACAGGCCTATCCCGAGGGCTCTCCGCTTCACCCGGCCTACGGCGCGGGGCATGCAACCGTGGCCGGCGCGTGCGTGACCATTCTCAAGGCCTGGTTCGACGAATCCTTCGTCCTTCCCGATCCCGTGGTTCCCAACGCCGCCGGGACCGCGCTCGTTGCCTACACCGGGCCGGATGCGGGCGCGCTGACCGTCGGGGGCGAACTCGACAAAGTGGCCGCGAACATCGCATTTGGACGCAACTTCGCGGGCATTCACTGGCGGACTGACTATTCGGAATCTCTGGCGCTGGGCGAGGCCGTCGCGATCGGCGTCCTGCGGGACCAAAAGGCGACCTATGAGGAAGACTTCGCGGGTTTCTCCCTCACCCGGTTCGACGGGACGGTGATCATCATTTAATCCGTCGAACTGGTGGCGTCAGATCCACAGGGGTCTGGGTGAACCCATGTAGAATCGATTGCCGGAAAGAGGTCTCCCTTCGTTCGAGGTTCGCCTGATACTCTCTTCAGAGAGTGGTTATGAAGAGGGTTGACCCTGGGGAGCCAAATTAAAAGCCGCGCGAAGTGCGCGGCTTGGTGTGAACGACGACCCCGGCGGCGTGAGCGGCCGGGGTCTTTGTTTATCTGGCCGGTATTCGGGGGTTTGGGTTGGTCCGCATGATCGGACCGGCGCTCTCTTCCGAACCAGCTTCGTTGGGGACCGAAGCCAACCTGTAGCTGGCGAATTTCAATTTGTGGCTGAAAATCAGCGATTCGGCGGGGTTGCCCCGGAGGCCGTTCTACCATCGGTTTCCCCGCCACGAAGAACTCGGCGGGGACTATTCGATCTCCCCATGGCTACCTAATTGGCAATTCGCCATGCACAGGCTGATAATTAACGATTGGGCCACGTTGCTCCAGAGGGCGTTCTGACCTGCGCTTCTTCGCTTCCGAATCCTCTTTTCCAGTTCATAACGCGCCTCAGCTACCACGCTAAAAGACGAATCCCCGCTGCCCGGAAG
>JAUYMQ010000250.1 GCA_030698575.1 Deltaproteobacteria bacterium | reverse complement strand
CGACCGAGCCGGCCGATTATCACGTCCTGTACCGAATCCCCACGACTCTTCTCAAGGCGTGAGCCAATTCATTGATTGACAAGACTCGAAGTTCGCGGTAGTAGGGCTCTCCCCTTCTCAGAAGATGGGCCGCACGGCCGCTTTCGAGTGCCGTACCTGGAGATTCCGCGTTGCGTTTCGAGACTTTCGGTCATGCCTGCCTCAAGGTGACCCAGGGCGACACCGGACTGATCATGGACCCCTGGATCGTCGGCTCGTGCTACTGGCGCTCCTGGTGGCATTTCCCGGCCATCGACACGCCGGTGGACGACATCGTCCGCGGCGTGCGCTTCATCTATCTGACGCACGAGCACTGGGACCACTGCCACTATCCATCACTCCGCCGCTTCCCGCGCGACACCACCATCCTGCTCGCCCGGACGACGGTGCCGCGCATGCGGGACAATGCGGAGGGCCTCGGCTTCAAGAACATCGTCGAACTGCCGCATGGCCGGCCGCTGCGCCTGGCGCCGGACCTCGAGGTCACCTCATACCAGTTCGGCGTGGTAAACGATTCGGCCCTGGTGGTCGGCAACGGCCGCACCACGCTGCTCAACCTGAACGACTCAAAAATGCGCGGCGCTCCGCTACGCTGGATCCTGCGCCGGCACGGCCCGATCGACTTCCTGTTTCAGAGCCACAGCAACGCATCGGGATACCCCTACTGTTACACCAGTGAGGACGCCGCCGAGGTGCGGGTGCGTGACCGCTCCGACTATATCGAGGAGTTCGCCTACGTCGGCAGCACGATCCGCCCGCGCTATGCCATCCCGTTCGCCAGCAACCACTGTTACCTGCACAAGGACACCATTGAATTCAATTCCCTAATCGTCTCGCCGATCGAGGTCCAGGAGCATTACAACACCTGTAAGATTCCGGATTCGAGCTGCGTGGTGATGACCTCGGGAGACTCCTGGGACGAGAGCAGCGGGTTCAGCCTCGGCGAGCACCGCGAGTTGCTCGATCGGGAGAGCACCATCGAGCTCTACCGCCAGCGCCATGCCGCGACGCTCGAGAAGGTCTACGCACAGGAAGCAAAGGCCACCCTGTCGTTCGGCTCGTTCGAGCGGTATTTCCGGCGCATCATCCGCGCCATCCCGCGCGTGGTGCGGCGTCTCTTCGCGGGAATCTACGTGTTCGAAGTGCCGACCGACGAGAAGCCTTTCTGGGTGCTCGACTATGGGCGCGGAACTATCGAGCGGCACGCGATCGAACCGGCCCGTTACCATGTTCTGTACCGCATTCCCGTCGCCCTTCTCAAGGATTGCGTGGTGCGCGACATGTGGGCCACCTTCGCCCCGGGAAAGCGCTACCGCGCCCACCTGCGAAAGGGCGGGCTGAGATACCGCTACTTCTTTTTCGTAACGCTCGACCTGATCGCCAACGGCTTCCTGCCCCTCAAGAACAACCTTACGCCGCGGGCGCTGCGGGTGCTGTTCGCCCGTCGGCGCGAGTTCTACCTGTATGCCGGGCTGATCGTGCGGATGATGTTCTGGCGGCGTTCCGGCAACCGCCTGCGGGCCCTTTACCCGAGGAAGCTCGCGGGCCAGCGCGGCGGCACCGACAGGGTCTGAGCGCCGGCGGGCGCTCCCTGGGCCGCCGGCCCAGATCCAGTCCCTCCACCCGGGACACAGATTCTGTTTGGCATCGGACCGGATGCGTGTATCCTCGTCACGGCTTCGTGCCGGCCGATCGGCGGCCACGAGGGGGTATCATGCGCGTTTTTCTGATCCACGTTCGCGACCCGCAGTTTTACGCCATCCCGGGCAAGACGCGTGGCAGGAACGGCCGCGTCCAGGTGATGGGTTTTCCGCCCATCGGGGTGATGTCGCTGTCCTCCGTTCTCAAGCGGGCGGGGCACGAGGTCGTGCTGTTCGACCAGGCCAACCCCGACACCCCTGACGATGTCATCGTCGAGATGATCCGTCACCAGCGCCCCGACCTCGTCGGGCTGAGCTTCCTGTCGACCACCAGCTACCCGTACGCCAAGCTGCTGGCCCGCCAGATCCGCGCGGCCGATGCGCGGGTGCGCATCGCCTTCGGCGGCGTGTTCGCCTCGCTCAATGCGCAGCTGGTGAAGATGCAGGTCCCGGAGATCGATTTCGTCTGCCGCGGCGACGGCGAGCAGCTGCTCCTCGACCTGCTCGATCGCCTGGACGATCCGGCCACCGTGGAGGGCGTCACCTGGCAGGAGCGCGACGGCAAGATGCGCCACAACCCGAACCGGGTCCTGGAGCGCAACCTCGACCAGTGGCCCTTCCCCGACCGCGAGAGCATTCCGATCGACTTCGTCGAATCGATGCCGCTCGACGTCCCCGCCGTGCTGTCGCTCGATCGCTTCACGACCATGCAGACGTCGCGCGGCTGCCCCTGGCCGTGCATCTTCTGCGACATCCCGATCTTCAACGAGGGGAAGTGGCGGTCGCGCAGCGCCGGCCACGTGGTGGAGGAGTTCCGGCATCTCGAGGCGCTCGGCTATGGCGCCGTGTTCTTCGTCGACGATCACTTCCTGCTGCAGCCCAAGCGCATCGAGGCGATCTGCAACGGCATCAACGAGCACGGCATCAAAATAGAGTGGGGCTGCGAGGGGCGCGTCGACTCCACCTGCATGGACCTGTTCCCGGCCATGGCCAAGGCCCACTGCCGCACCCTGATGTTCGGCATCGAGAGCGGCAGCCAGAAGATCCTCGACCGGCTCAAGAAGGAACAGACGCTCGCGGAGATCGAAACGGCGGTGTCACGCGCCAAGCGGGCCGGTATCGAGATCGTTCACGGCTTCTTCGTTGTGGGGATCCCCGATGAAACCGAGGAGGATCTGCGCGCCACGTTCCGTTTCGCCTCGAAGATCCCGATCGACAGCTTCGGCTTCAATCGCATGTGCGTCTACCGCGGCACGCCACTGTGGCAGGAGTACGTGCAGCGCGGCCTGGTGAATGATTCGGCCGACTGGTACAAGTACTTCAAGTGCA
>JAUYMQ010000248.1 GCA_030698575.1 Deltaproteobacteria bacterium | reverse complement strand
AAGGCCGGGGGGACGGGCCTGAACCTGACCCGGGCGAACCACGTGTTTCATTTCGATCGCTGGTGGAACCCGGCCGTGGAGAACCAGGCCACGGACCGGGCGTTTCGTATCGGTCAGACGAGGAACGTCCAGGTTCACAAGTTCCTGTGCGTGGGCACGCTGGAAGAACGAATCGACGAGATGATCGAACGCAAGAAAGAGGTGGCCGAGACGGTGGTCGGCGCCGGCGAGGGCTGGTTGACCGAGCTTTCAACGGCCGAGCTGAAGGAGCTTTTCAAGCTCAGCAAGGACGCGGCGGCGACGTAGCATGGCGAAGAAGAAGAGAGCGCGAGACTCCGCATGGAGCGAGGCGAAGCGCCGATGCCGCCTCAACGCGGAAACCCTGCGCATGGCGAAGGAACTCGGTTTGAATCCAAGGAGTCTGATCAAGAACATCCCCAGCAAAGCCGAGCCGTGGAAGGCGCCCGTTCACGTCTGGGTTCGCGAGATGTACGAGAGGCGCCGGTCGGGAGCCTCGGAAAAACGCGCCGCGAAGGGCAAGGACGGGAAAAGGCACCCGAACGAGAGCGCTCGGGGCGGCATGGAGCCGAGCCCCGACGGAGTCGGCCCCTCTCAAATCATACCCGCATCGCCGGCAAAACCACGGGACGGTTTTATCCCGCGCGACCGTGGTGCGCGCTTTCAAGATCAGAGTCCGATCTCCCTCTCGGAGGAGGGGCCTCCCGACGATTCCGGTGAGGACACGTTCTGGGATCTCGAAGGAGGCGGCCGCTTCGACGAGACTGCGCCGGCCGAGGAGACGACCGCCGAAGAAAATCGGCTCCTGGTTCGGCGCCGGAACGACTTTCGGCTGGCGGCCGACCGGATCGCGGAAGCCCTTTCGGCGATACCGTCCGTGCGAAGGGTTGTTCTGTTCGGATCGGTGGCGGCGCCTCTGGAGAAGGAGGTCCCGCGCTTTCGGGAATTCCGCAGGGCCGGAATCGCTCTCTGGCACGAATGCAAGGATATCGATCTGATCGTCTGGGTGGCTAATCTGGACAACCTGAAGGTGCTTCAGAGGGCACGAAGCCAGGCGCTGAACGATCTTCTTCGTGACATGGACGTCGGCGCCAGGCCCTTCTTGCAGCAGCACGAGGGGTTTACGCTTCTATCGGATGCCTTGGCCCCCGAGCGAACGGTGGTTTTGTATGATCGCGACCGGGAGTGGGGCGGAGAGACGGGCGAAGAGGATCTTCCTTTCTGAGAGGACTTGCGCATGCCCCGGCGACGGTATCGGTACTATCACTACTACGACTTCTTCCCGCGGTCGGTTCCCCGCAGGGCCAAGGGTGGGATCAAAGCCCAGACCAAACGCGGCGCCTTCGGCGGAAGCTGGTGGGCACGGCGGTGGATCGCGGTGCTCGAGGGCTTCGACATCGGCGCGCGCCTGGGCCGAGGCCGGTCTTACGCCCGCCGTGGGCAGGTCCTCTCCATCGGCATCGACAAGGGTCGCGTCACCGCGAAGGTTCAGGGCTCTCGATCACGACCCTACGGCGTCGTCATCAAGGTCCAGACGCTCTCCGCCGCCAAGTGGAAGAAGCTGGCCAAGGCGCTCTCCCGTCAAGCGTTGTTCGCCGCGAAGCTGCTCTCCGGCGAGATGCCGCAGGATATCGAAGCGGCCTTCAAGGCGGCCCGTCTGTCGCTCTTCCCCGAAAAGCTGAGGGATCTCGTCACCGATTGTTCCTGCCCGGACTGGTCGAATCCGTGCAAGCACATCGCGGCCGTGTACTACCTGCTCGGCGAGGAGTTCGATCGCGACCCGTTCCTGCTGTTCAAGCTACGCGGGATGAGCCGGGAAGAGGTCATCGGCCTGCTGGATCGAAACGGAGGAAACACCGCGCGCACACGCCGAGCCAAGCCCGCCGCAGCCGAGCCGGCGCAGGAAGCGCCGCCGGGGCCCGAACCCCTGACCCCGGACGCCGCCGCCTTCTGGAACGGCCGGTCTGACGAACGGGCGCTTGAGGACCTGCTCGGCGAAGTCCAGATTCCAACCCTCTCGGCCGCTTTTCCCAGACGATTGGGGAGCTTCCCGTTCTGGCGGGCCGATGAGCCTTTTATCGAGGCGATTGAACGGATCTACCGGGAAGCGGCCCCTGCGGGCCTGGATGTGTTTCTCGGCCGGTCGTTGAGATCTTGAAGTAACCATTCCACCCCGGCGCGGTTGAGGGCGTCGAGAAACTCGGTGGGCTCGGGGATGATCCCGGACACCGCCACGGGCGTGCCGGTACGAGGCGTTTGCGTTCTCCGCGCCAGGGCGCTCGTCGCGATTGCCTCGAGGTTCACGCCCACCGGCCTGAATTCATCGGCGAAGAACCGGATGGCCTTCTCGGTGTCGCTCTCGTCTCGGCGGGGAAGATAAAGGGTGAGCACGGGTTGCTTCCGCTTGACGAAGTCGAGGCGCACGCTTCCGAGGCCCTGCAGCGAGTCGCAGCCGTGGGGAACCACCACGAGGTCGGTTTCGTCGAGCCCGCCGGACAGAAGGAAGGAAAGCCCGTTCCGGATGATGTCGCAGGTGTAGGCCTTGCAGATGCGCGTCTTCAGGCCCCGTGTCGATGCCGGGCGGCTGTCCCTTTTATCCACTTTACGTCGATCAACGGCCGAAGTCTGGCCGGATGCGGCCTCCAGGAAAAACCGCTTGCAAGATTATCACTATTTGATAACATCGAGACAATGATCGAAAGCTTTGGCAATCGGCTCGCCGAAGACCTGTTTTATGACAGAACCTCGAAGGAGGTGCGTCAATTTCCGCCGGAGCTGAGGCGCGTGGCGCGACGCAAGTTGCTTTATCTGCATGACGCCGCGGAGCTGGTGGATCTGCGTATGCCACCGGGAAACAGGCTGGAGACGCTAAAGGGGAAACTCACAGGGTGTTACTCGACCCGAATCAACGATCAGTGGCGCATCGTATTTCGGTGGGAAGGCGGTAATGCCAAGGATGTGAGAGTCGTCGACTACCACTGAACCCGTTGTGCAGGAGTTTTGACCATGAGGCAACCCAAGAATCCCTTCCATCCCGGCGAGATCCTCCTGGAGGACTTTCTTAAGCCCGCCGGGGTTACCCAGATGGCGTTCGCCAAGAAGCTTGGTTGGACGCGTGCTCGTCTGAACGAGCTTATCAAGGGGAAGCGCGGTATCACCGCCGAGGCCGCGCTGGACCTCGCCAAGGCACTGGGAACGTCCGCGAAGCTCTGGATGAACTTGCAGGCGACGTATGACCTCGATAAAGCGATGAAGCGCCGCAAGGCAGCCTAAGCCTGTGTACCTCAAAAAATCCGTCGGCCCCGAAATCATTAATGATTTCCATATCCGGGTCAAATGGGTCCGCGAAGGCCAGTTCCCGGTTGAGACTGGGCTTGATTTCAATCGCAGCGGAATGGTTGTCCCTCTAGCTGGAAACGG
>JAUYMQ010000246.1 GCA_030698575.1 Deltaproteobacteria bacterium | reverse complement strand
TTCCCAGTATCTGCGGCCATTTCGCTGCGTTCGCGGCGAAATTCACTTCGAGCACGCGCGCCACGCCACGGCCGGAGGTGATTTCGGAAACGCGAGTCCCGAGGTCCTCGGTCCTGTAATTGATCACGTGGTCCGCGCCCGCAGAGCGCGCAATCTGCGCTTTCCCGTCGCTGCTCACCGTCGCGATGACCGACGCCCCCTTGAACTTGGCGAACTGGATGGCGTAGAAGCCGACCGCGCCCGCGCCGCCTTGCACGAGCACCGTTTTCCCCGCGACGCCGCCGTAGAGCGCAAGCGCGTAATGGGCGGTCAGGATAGGCACGCCCAGGCACGCACCCTGTTCGAAACTGGTATTCTCCGAAAGCGCAGTTGCACGAACTTCGGGCAGCGCCACGTATTCGCTCGCGGTGCCCCAGGGCCGTTGCCACTGCGCCATCGTGACATACACGCGCTCGCCAACGCGCTCCCGAGCGCCCCCCTCGCCCACCTCGTCGATAACGCCGGCGCCGTCCTGATTGGGCACAATGGTCTCGAAGGGCATGCCGCGGCGGCGCACGCCGCTGCGGGTGTACGTGTCGGTCGGGTTCACGCCGGAGGCCCGGATCCTGACCCGCACTTCACCCCGCGCCGGGTGCGGGTCGGGCAATTCCCCGATCTCGAACACCTCCCGCGCCGGCCCCTGTCTCCGGTAGAAAGCGGCTTTCATCGATTCCCCTGGAAATGCTCCGGTTAATAGTATGCAATCCTGCGGATCATACGCCGACGATCCGAAAGCAATACGAGCATCCGCCAGACTCCAGACCCTCGCTACACCACGGGCAGCCCGGCTGGCATATGCCGTCCGGCGGTTTGATGCCGGTCAATAGTCGTCAAGGCAGAATTGCTAGTCTTTGCGCTGGCCCGAGAACTCGGGTTGATCGCTTCCTGAGGCGACCTGTTCATGAATGCTGTCGATAGCGCTGCTCCGACGCGAAGGCAGATTGGCGTCTCTTCCGGTATCTGAAGAGGGGTGAGGAAGAAAATGCGTCCGAAAACACTCCAGTTCAAGGTCGGCCTTTACCTGACGATCGCCCTGACGGTGGCGATGCTCGCGTTTGCCTCGCTTGTAGTCTGGCATCAGCGGCAGGAACTCCTCGCCAATGTCGCAGAAAGCGTCACCCAGCTATCCGAAGTGATCACCAAGAGCACGCGCTATGCAATGCTGCAGAATCAGCCCGATTACGTGGAGAAGATAATCCGCGACGTCGGCAACCAGGGGAGCATCGACAAAGTCAGGATCCTGAGCAAGGACGGGAGGATCACTCACTCCACCAATCCGGCCGAAATCGGGCGCACGCTGGACCGGAAAGCCGAGGCCTGTTCCCATTGCCACCAGAGCGAACAGCCGCTGGAGCAGGTGCCCAGGAGCGAGCGGACCTGGACATTCACCACTCCCGAGGGCAAGCGCATGCTCGGCAGCATGGAAGTGATCCGCAACGAGCGATCCTGCTACACCGCGGCCTGTCATCAGCACTCCAAAGCCACGTCCGTCCTCGGCGTCCTGGACATCGTCTACTCCCTCGATGAAATCGAGCGCTCGATGCGGATGAATGCGATCACCATCGTCATCTTTTCGCTGTGCTTCGTCGTCGTCGCCGCGTTCGTTGTCAGCTTCTTCGTGCACCGCATGGTCCAGGTTCCCCTGAACGACCTGGAAAACGGGGCCAAGCGGCTTGCCTCCGGTGATCTGGATCAGACCATCCCGGTTCGCAGCGCCGACGAATTCGGCGAGCTGGCAGCCTCCTTCAACGCAATGACGGCGGCCCTGAAAAACTCCCAGGAGGAACTGCGGGAGTGGGGAAGAACCCTGGAAGAGAAGGTGGCAAAGAGGACTCAGGAACTGCGCCTTGCCCAGGCCGAGGCGGTGCGCGGGGAAAAGCTGGCTTCGGTCGGCCTGCTCGCTGCCGGCATCGCTCATGAGCTGAATAACCCGCTGACCGGCATCCTCACTTTCTCGCACCTGCTGCGGCAAAAAATGCCGGACGGAAGCCCGGACGCCGAGGACCTGGATCTGGTAATCCGGGAAACCAAGCGGTGCGCCGCAATCATCCGCAGGCTTCTCGACTTTGCCCGCGAGAAGACGCCGGAGAAGAAATTCGCCGACCTCAACCAGATCATCGAGGACACGGCGCGTATCATCGAGCGGCCTGCTCACTTGCGCGACATCGAGATCACCATGGATCTTGCTGCTGATCTGCCGCCGGTCTGGGTCGACGCCGACCTGATCAAGCAGGTTGTCATGAACATGCTCGTCAACGCCCAGCACGCCATCGAGGAGAAAGGCAGCATCACCGTGCGCAGTCGACGTTGTCCGGAACCAAGGCGCCCGGAGCCGGGCGCGGCGCCCGTACCCATGGTGGAGGTCTCTTTCATCGATACCGGCTGCGGAATCCCGGAGAAAAATCTGCATCGGATTTTCGATCCATTCTTCACCTCCAAGGAAGTGGGGAAAGGAACCGGGCTGGGGCTGTCCGTCAGTCACGGCATCGTCACGGCCCACGGCGGGGCGATCGAGGTGGAAAGCAAGGTCGGCGAGGGATCCATATTCCGGGTCACCCTGCCGATCAAGCCTCCTTCAACGGACGCAGAAAGCGAGAGCAGCGGGAGCGGGCTATGAGCGCCAGGATATTGGTGGTCGACGACGAGGAGATCGTCATCAGGAGTTGCCTTCGCATTCTCGGCGACCGCGATTACGTCGTGGAGGCCGTTCAGGACGGCCTGGAAGCCCTCAGGCGAGTCGAGGAGAACCAGTACGACGTGATCATCCTGGATATCATGATGCCGAAGATCGACGGCCTGGAAGTGCTGCAGAGAGTAAAGGAGACGCATCCGGACATCGACGTCATCATGGTAACGGGACTCTCGCAGATCGATACCGCGGTGCGGGCGATGAAGCTCGGGGCGTTCGACTACCTGCCCAAGCCCTTCGATCCGGATGAACTCAAGCTTGTGGTGCATCGGGCACTGGAGAGGCGGCAATTGCTGCAGGAGAACCTCAACCTCAAGAGCGAGATCGGCTCCAGGTACCGCTTCGAGAACATCATCGGCTCCAGCCCGCAGATGCAGATCGTCTATCGGCTGGTCGCCAAGTGCGCGCCGACGAGCAGCACCATCCTGCTCACGGGAGAAAGCGGAACAGGCAAGGAACTGATCGCCC
>JAUYMQ010000235.1 GCA_030698575.1 Deltaproteobacteria bacterium | reverse complement strand
CGGGCTTACGCGGGGGCGCTGGCCCGATCGCGCTACGATGCTGGTGGCTACCACCGGCATCAGCCTCCCTTCCTTCGTGATCGGCGTCCTTCTCATCCTTCTCTTCGCGCACATGTGGAAGCTCCTGCCGCCGGCGCTCTGGGAAGGGCCGGCCTACATGATTCTGCCGGCCGTGACCCTCGGCCTGGCGCCCGCCGCCTACATCGCGCGCCTCACGCGATCGAGCGTGCTCGAGGTGATGACCAAGGCCTACATCACGGCGGCGCTGGCGAAAGGGGTGGGGCGGTGGCGGCTGGCGCTTCGCCACGTGCTGAAGAACTCGATCCTGCCCGTCGCCACGCTCTTCGGCCCGCTCTTTGCCGATCTGCTCACGGGATCGTTCGTCGTCGAATACATCTTCGGCGTGCCCGGCATGGGGCGCTTCTTCATCACAGCCGTGACGAACCGCGACTACCCGCTGGTCATGGGGGTGACGCTGGTCTACGCCACGCTCGTGATCCTCGCCAACCTGGCCGTCGACGTGAGCTACCGCTGGCTCGACCCGCGGATCGACGCCGAGCGGGAGGGGGCGCGATGACCGCCGGCGCCGCCCCATACGTCGCGCCCGATCCCTGGCGCGCCGCGCTGCGATCGCTCTTGCAAGATCGCTCCGCGGTGGGCTCGCTCCTGTTCCTTGTCGTCGTGACGCTCCTTGCGCTCTTCGCCGATGCGGTCTCTCCCTATGCCTACGACCACCAGGACACCGGGAACGTGCTTGCCTCACCGGGCTTGGCGCACTGGCTCGGCACCGACAGTCTGGGGCGCGATCTTTTGACCCGACTGATACACGGCGCGCGCATTTCGATGGCGGTAGGCGTGGCGGTCGGGTTCGCGGGGCTCGCGCTGGGGGCGGTGTACGGCGGGCTCTCGGGGTGGATCGGCGGGCGGACGGACGACGTGCTCATGCGCATCGTCGACGTGGTCTACTCCTTCCCGGGACTTCTCCTGATGGTGGTCTTCATTGAACTGTTCAAGGGGGTGCCGGGCATGGGCGAGGGGCTCGGCGGCATCATGGTGGCGCTCTCCATCATCGGCTGGGTGTCGACGGCGCGGCTCGTGCGCGCGCTCGTGCTTCAGCTCCGGGAGGAAACCTACGTGGAATCGGCGCGGGCGCTCGGCGCCTCGGGGCGGCGCATCCTCCTGCGCCACATCCTCCCGAACGCCCTGGGGCCGCTGCTCGTGATCCTCACGTACCGGATTCCCGTGGCGATCTTGAGCGAATCGACACTCTCGTTCATCGGCCTCGGCATCCAGCCTCCGCTGGCCAGCTGGGGCACGCTCGCCTATGACGGCTGGGGGGCGCTCCGAAGCTTCCCGCACCTGCTCCTGCCGCCGGCGCTCGCCATCTTCTTCACCATCCTCGCCTTCAACTTCCTCGGCGACCGTCTGCGCGACGCGCTGGATCCGACGCTGCGGGATACACCCTGAGCCGCGCGTGCTAGACTGGTCCGCCTCACCTGGGAGTGATTCTTCGAATGGCGTGGCTATATCTGGGAATTGCAATCGTCGCCGAGGTGGTGGCGACTTCGGCGCTGAAGGCCGCCGAGGGTTTCTCGCGGCTGGGCCCCTCGGTCATCGTCGTCGCCGGCTATGGCCTGGCCTTTTTCTTCCTCTCGCTCACGTTGCGAAGCATTCCCGTCGGAGTTGCTTATGCCGTCTGGTCCGGCGTGGGGATCTTTCTCATCTCGGTGATCGCCTGGATGCTCTACGGCCAGGCTCTCGACGCGCCGGCCATCCTCGGGCTTGCCCTCATCGTCGCGGGCGTCGTGGTGCTGAACGTCTTCTCGAGATCTGTCGTTCACTGATCTGCGTTCCCGGAATCGCGCCGCCCGCTTCCTCTACGCGGCGCACCCCGGCGACGAGGCCGGATGGCAGGATGTCCTGGTGCTGGTCCGGACGAAGCTTCTGCGATTCTTCGAGGTTTTCCTGGAAGGCATGGTGACCGCCTCGGAGTCCACCCCCTGCAAGTGTGCCGTCTGCTCCAACGCCGGGGAGCTCTCGCTGAAAGTCATCGTCCATAGCGGAAGTGCGGTGTTCCATTCGATCGGCGGTCGCGCGCAGGTTTCAGGGCCTGATGTGATCCTAACGCACCGGCTGCTCAAGAACAGTGTTCAAGGCAACGAGTACCTTCTCATGAGCGAATCCGCGTATCGCGATCTCGGCAGCCAGATGAACCTCGAATTCGTCGAGGGCCAGGAAGCTTACGCTGAGTTTGGAACGCTGAAGACCCACGTGCACCTCATGGGCGAGGAGGTGGAGCAGACCCGAAAGTCGCTCTACTCCCTGAAGCCCGCCGCGCTGGCCTCCCGGGCGCGCCAATACCTGGTGTGGGGGTCGCGTCTTCAGCTCACCGCGATGATCGAGCAGATTCGGCATCCCCACGCCGAAGCCTCCGGGCCGGCGCGGTTGATGTTCGTCTTCCTTGTCCTGCTCGCGACGCCCCTGGTGTTCCTGGCGGGCCTGTTCACCATCCCCAGGAAGCTGCTTTCGCGGCAGAAGGCGCTGGCGAGGTCCGGAGGCCGCGGAGCAAAAGAGCCGTCGGGAGCATCGCTGTCCGGCTAGCCTTCCCGGCCATGCCTGTGATCTTCAACGCCCGCCGTTCTATAATTCCCCCATGGCCGCACCCCCCGCACAGGTTCACCCGCGCCTGTACCTCGGCACGCAGTCCTGGTCGCACAAGAGCTGGGAGGAAGTTTTCTATCCCGAAGGCGCGGCCCCGGGAAAGCAGAATTCTATCCGCAAGAAACCGCAATTGTTTCTCCTGAGTTAATCGCTTTCTCAGGCACATCGACATTAACTTCTTTTTCACCGCAGTGGATCACGTAGTCGCCAGTTCCTTCGGTTCGTCCAATTCGCCAGCGCTGAGTTGTCGAGTATGGCACGGTCAACTCGAACTCTCCCCTAGCATCGGCGAGCGTGCTGGACGACCAGATGAACTGTCTCCCCAGGTTCGTGCGTACCTCCACCTCGGCAGTGACAGGCTTGAAGCGACCCGTACGCCCTACGAGGCGCGCTCCTGAAATCAGTTCGTAAATCTTGGCGAAAGCGATGGATCGGCGCGGAAATCCTTTGGGTGGCGGACCCAGTCTGTCCAGGTCCCAGTCGAAGCGCGTGGGGG
>JAUYMQ010000222.1 GCA_030698575.1 Deltaproteobacteria bacterium | reverse complement strand
GGGCCCCGCTCCTCCGAGAAGACGAAATCGAAGGCCATGCTCTGTGCACCGACCCGTCGGGTCACGTCACGCGCGACGCGGAGGCACTCGGGCCGGATCCTGTCTCGATCGTAGACAATGTCGCCACTGCCCGAGGCCCGGAAATCACCCGGACGCACATTGCGCGTGAAGGCAAACGCTCGCTGTCCGATGATCGTCACGCGGGTGTCGAAAGCGTTGTCAGGAACGAATTCCTGGAACAGGACGTACCCGCTCTCGCGGCCCAGTCGTCTGTTGGCCCTGCGAATGTTTCCCAGGGTGCCGGGAAGGCGGCGCAGGGCCTTCCTGAAGATTTCCCGCTTGCGCGCCGATCGGAAGCGTCGACGGGCATCATGAAAGTAACCCGGCGTGGGGAGGAATCCCCGCCCGAAGGCCGTCCGGACGAGGCGCGCCGCCTGCCGGTTGTTCTCGACGAGCCGGACATTGGCGGATCCAGCGCCTCGCCGCAATTTGAACACCTTCGGGAACGTGCTTCCTTCGACCCACCGCAGCGCTGACTCGGGATCCGAGAACACCCAGGTCGGGACAAGGGGCGCGCCGACCGCCTCGAGCATGTACTTCTGGGCCACCTTGTCGTCGAAATGCCAGCACGTCTTGAGATTCGGGAATACAGCAAGCCCCATGATCTCCGCGGACTTGATCACATGGCGTGCGAGCATTTGCTCTCTCGCGTTCTGGTGACGCCAGTGCCAGAGAAGCGTATCCGCGCCCCGCAGGTCGGAAATGATACCGGAGTCCAGGCAGTTCACGATCTTATGTGGCACCGCCTCACGTCGGCAGTACGCGATCCATCGATCGGAAAAGCTGCCGGCTGTTTCATGGATGGCGATCAGCATGACGATCCGGCGGCCTCCGCGAAGGTGCGCGGATCCCCGCCCGGCCTCCCGTCGTTTACGGTTAGAACAGCTTGAGGAGCCCGATCAGCAGCTCCTTGTCGCCCTTCAGATCCTCGATGTCGGAGCGCAGGGCGAATCCCAGATCGAACTGCAGGACCGTTTCCCACGGCCCCATCAGGTTGCCCGACAGTCCGAAGCCGGTGAAGTTCCGGTACTCCTCCGAGGTCAGCCCGTCCCGTACGTACCCGTGGTCGAACGAAGCGTCGAAGCGGATGACGTCGGCGACGTTGAATGAATACTGCAGCCGGCCGATTCCGCCGCGATCGAAGCGCACGCCCGAGCCCGAGAATCCGCGCACGCGGCTGCCGAAGTAGCTGAACTGGAACTCGCTGAAGCGGTCGAGATCGCTGCCGGCGTGCCAGATCCCCTCGAAGCGGATCTTCTGGAACAGCGGCAGGAAGAATTGCTTCGAGACGCTGAGCTCATACTTCCTGAAGCTGCCGCTGCCATCCTCGTAATCCGCCAGGCACGAGCCGGGAGTGTCGCACGCGGCTGCCGGCACCACCGCCAGCGTCCCGGCGGAGGGTGCTGTCGCATCGCCCCATGGCTCCCAGGATGCCCGCCTCGCGCTCTCGGCCGAAGCGCTGACCGTCCAGCCGGAGCGATTGAATTCACCCTCCAGCCACCCCGAATGGATAAACGTGTCGACCGGCACCAGAAACGCGGGGTCCGTCTCCTTATCCCGGCTGTGGTTGGCATATTCCACGCCGTAGGTCGCCTTGAGGCGGAAGAAGTTGCCCAGGGGCAGGCCGAGGCTGGCGGAAAGGCTCTGGGTGCGGACGTCGATGTTGCTGCCGTCCCTCTTCTCGTCACCGACCAGGGGGCGGTCGGTGATGTTGGGCAACAGGCTCAACACCTCAACCGTCGTGTCGATCCGCTTGCCGAAGGTGCGGGGATTGGTGAGCGTGAAGGTGTTGAGCGCCCCGGCGACGAACGCGTTGACCTGCATCTCGCGACCCTTGAAGCCATAGCTGAAATAGTTCACCCCCACGAGCGGCACCGGGAAATCGAACCCGGGCTGGGAGAAGATGCCGGCCACCCCGAACAGTGTCGACTGGGTCGTCGCATCCCGGACGACGCGCTCGCCCGAATCACTTTTGTCGAGATAGCGGAATCCCTTCTCGGTATCCCGCAGGATGCGATTGTCGGAAGCGTAGGCGGACCGGCGCTGCCCCTCGAACTGCGGATCGTTGATGAAAAAGTCGCGCAGGTCGATCTCGCGCAGCAGCACGAGGTTTCGTCCGGCGGTCGAGTAGATCTGCTGCCCCTCCACCCGGCTCAGCAGCCAGTAGGTGGTTCCGTCCGGGCCGCTGATCGGCTCGTAGAAATCACGGTCGTCGTTCGACGTGATCGGCGGCGCCAGGCCATTCTGCACGATCGACATCTTGACCCGCGCGAAGGTGCGCGTCTCGATCCAGATGCGCCCCTGGTACAGCGCGCGTGTCGGATCGACCGGTTTGAACTCGAGGACATAGCAGTCATACCCCGAGACCTTCTCGCGCCCCGCGTATTCGTACTGGTAGTCCTTGTTGAGGTTGATATCGAGCGGCAGGGTCACGACCTTCTCCGGCTGGACGAGCGGCAGCTCAGGAAG
>JAUYMQ010000221.1 GCA_030698575.1 Deltaproteobacteria bacterium | reverse complement strand
CCGGCACCTGCCTTGGAAACACAACCAGCACATATGGCAATCAGGGTGATGCGGATCGCGAGCTCAATCAGACGCGCCGGCCGATTCAATTTCTCGGAGCCAACCCTCTTCGTTCTCACAGCGTCACGTCGATGTCGATCTCGACGGTGTGACTCTTCTCATCGAGGCGATCGAGCATCTCGGCACGCTCGATGGGGATGAGTCGGGGGCCCGTGTTGAGCGTTATCCGCATCGCCAGGCCCTCGGCGCCGTGGTGATAGGCCCGGCTCCGCGCCTTCACGGTCCAGCTCCAGATCGCCCCTCGCAGCTTCCCGAACACTCCTTCGTGACAGGGCTCGGCCGGAAACTCCCGCTCCCAGCGGAAGCGCCCGTCGACGTCGGTCACGACGGCCTCCCAGGTGAGGGTCGGCAGCCCGTCCTCCCCCTTCGCTTCCATGCGCACTGCAATGGGGAAATTTCTGAGAGGCAGGTCGAGGCGTTCCTCGATGACCGTTCCGGTGAGGATCACACGGATCGCCGGGCAATCGGCGCGGGCCGTGAGCGGCGCGAGAAAGAGCGCGGCCGTGACCACAGCCAGAGCCACGCGCTGCGCCCGGACGGCGCCTCGCGGAGTCATCAGATGCCGATCCCCTTGGCGATGATCGACAGGTGGATCTCGCTCGTCCCCTCCGGGATCGTGAGCAGCCGCGCGTCGCGGAAGTAACGCTCGACGGGATACTCCTTCATGTAGCCGTAGCCGCCGTGGATCTGCACGGCCTCCCAGGTCACCCGCTGCGCCATCTCGCTGCCGAAAAGCTTCACCATCGAGGCTTCCTTCATGCATTCGATCCCCTGATCGAGCATCCAGGCCACCTTGTAGGTGTAGGTGCGCGCGACGTCGATCTCCATGGCCATGCGCGCAAGCTTCGAGCGGATGAGCTGGAACTTCGCAATGGGCTGGCCGAAGGCCTCGCGATGCTTCGCGTACTCGAGCGCTGCCTCGTATGCCGCACGCGCCACACCGCAGCTCCGCGCGCCGTAAATCACCCGGCCGCCGCGCAGGTTCTTCGTGACCATCGAGAAGCCGCCGGTCTCCGGGCCGAGCAGCGCCGAAGCGGGCACGCGGCAGTCCTCGAAGGTGATCTCGGCGGTGTCCGCCGAGTGCTGCCCCATCTTGCGGAGCTTCTTCACGCCCTTGAAGCCCGGGTTGTCGCGGTCGACGATGAAGAAGGCCATCCCCTCACCGCGCTTCGACGGATCGGTGTAGGCGACGACGAGGGCGTAGTCGCAGATGGTGCCGTTCGTGATGAAGGTCTTGGCGCCGTTGATGACGTAGTCGCCGCCGTCGCGCCGGGCCGTGCTCTTGATGCCCGCCGCGTCGGATCCCGCGCCGGGCTCGGAGAGTGCAAAGGCGCCCACCAGCTCGCCCCGCAGCGCGGGGACGAGATACTGCTTCTTCTGCGTATCGTTTCCGAGTGCCAGCAGCGGATAGGTCGCCAGGCTCTGCTGCACCAGGAAGCCCGCGGCGATGCCGGCGCTCACGCGCGTCAGCTCCTCGACGAAGATGCACTCCATGATTTTTGAAGCGCCAACGCCGCCGACGTCCTCCGGGTAAGTCATGGCGATGTAGCCCTGCTGGCCGAGGCGCTTGTACAGCTCCTTCGGGAACTGCTCAGCTTCCTCGGCGGGCTCCACGTAGGGACCCACGACACGTTCGCAGAAGTCCTTCACGGTCTTCTGGAACATCACCTCTTCTTCAGAAAGGCTGAAATCCATATTTCCCTCTATGCCTCCCTCTGTGTTCGGCCTCTTCAATTGACACCGCCACAGGCGGCGATTACTCCGGAAGGGAGTGGTGAATCCGGGCCGGCTCTCCAGACCGCGACCGCTCTCGCAGTTCCTCGAAAACGGCGAGCGCATATCCGGCGGTCAGGATCCAGGCGCCGTATTTCAATCGGTCATATTCCCAGTAGAAGTAGTTGATGACGGGAATGCCGGCGGTCGCGAGCAGGAGGAGTGGAAACGGGTACTCGCGCTTTCCGCGGCGCAGGGCGAAGGCAAACAGCGTGCCGCTCCAGAGCAGGGAGCCGGCGAGGACCGCCAGGACCACCGGGTGCTGGGTGTCTTCCAGAACCTGGCTGATTATCCAGACGACCGTTACAACCAGCAGGACCGCCAGGAAAAGGGGCTGGAAAACCCTTCGCCGGGCCCGCATGAACGCCGCAACAGGACCGACGAGGGCCTGGACCGCGTAGATCAGGAGACAGAGAACCGGGATGCCAGCGGCGAGCACGCCCGCCCACTCGCCCCGGAGCGTCGAGATCGGCCGCACGTCGCAGCTATAAGGCGTGACAAGCCCGATCAGGAGCAGCACCGACGCCAGTCGTCTTAAAGAATCGCCCATGTGCACGCGCTTCGCCGGAGGGAGGAAAGACGTAGTTAACCCGAAGCGCGATGTGAGATCAAGGGCGCCAGCCTACCGTGGAAGCCTATTGAACGATGATCTTTCCCACCATGCCCAGCTCCTCATGCCCTGGAACGGTGCAGGCGATCTTATATTCCCCGGGATTCTCGATCGTGAAGACCTGTGTTTGCTGCCCTCCCGGCAGTACGTGAAGGTGGACGTCCGATTGCGCGGAAATGACCCAAGCGTGCTCATTCTTTCCCTGGTTGCTGATCGTGAGGGCCACTGGCACACCCGCCCTCACAACGACCTCTTGAGGTTCGAAACGGAAGTCACTCGCAACGACGTCGATCCGTTGCGCGTTTGACGGCACATCCGCCTTCGCCCTTCCGTTCTGCCGAGCATGATCGTGGCCATCGCCCGAACCACCCTGGCTACTTTCCATCTCGCCCGTCTCTTTTGCGCCGGACCCGGGGGAAGTGACGGAGAGCGCGCCCTCGGGGTATTGCGCTTCGATGACCCTGAGCAAGCCGTCGAGTTTCTTGAACTCTGCT
>JAUYMQ010000218.1 GCA_030698575.1 Deltaproteobacteria bacterium | reverse complement strand
GCGCGTCCAGGCGCCCGAACCGCGCGTCCACCGCCGCGAACATCCGCGCCACGGCGTCCGGATCGCTCACGTCCGCCTGCACGGCGATGGCCGTTCCCCCGGCGGCTGCGATGGCCGCGGTGGTGACGCCGGCGTCGCCCTGGCGGGACGCGAAGTTGACCACGACGGCGTAGCCGGCATCGGCCAGCGCCTGCGCGATGGCGCGTCCGATCCCGCGTGAGGCCCCCGTGACCAGCGCGACCTTGCTCATGGCTCTCGAGTATAGCCGTTCCGCAACACCGTCGCTCGCTCGATCCTCGCAAGATCGGCATTGACCGAGGCCGGCCTCGCGGCTACATCATCTACGGGAGCCTGACCAACGTCTCGGTCGGGGACCTCTTCCTGGCGGGCATCATTCCCGGCTTGCTCATGGGGGTCGCCCTCATGGCGGTGATCGCCCTCGTCGCCCGGCGCAAGAACCTGCCCCGCACGACGACGCGGCCGTCGGGCCGGGAGGCGGTCCGGGTGTTCCTTGGCGCCCTGCCGGCGCTCATCATGCCGGTCTTCATCGTGGGCGGCATCCTCGGCGGGTGGTTCACCCCGACCGAGGCGGCCGTGGTCGCCTCGCTGTACGCGCTGTTCCTCGGGCTGGTGTTCTACCGCGAGCTGAGGCCGGCCGACCTCGCCGGCGTCCTGTGGGACTCCATCAAGCAGACCGTGCAGGTGATGTTCATCATCGCCGCGGCAGCCCCTTTCGGCTGGGTCCTGATCCAGCAGCAGATCCCGAACGCCATCATCAACACCATCCTCGACATCTCGACCACGCCGTGGGTGATCCTCCTGATGGTCAACGTGATCCTCCTCGTCCTCGGGATGTTCATCGAGGGGATCGCCATCATGATCATCACCTTCCCCATCTTCCTCCCGCTGATCCAGCAGGTGCAGGTGGATCCCACGCACTTCGGCGTCATCGTGGTGCTGAACCTGATGATCGGCCTGGTCACCCCGCCCGTGGGGATGTGTCTCTACGCGGTGTCCGCGATCAGCAATGTCTCCATGGGGGAGATGTTTCTCGAGATGTGGCCGTACGTCGTGGCGCTGATCGGGGTCCTCGGCGTCGTCACCTATTGCCCGGACCTCGTGATGTTTCTGCCCCGGACGATCGGCTTCGCGAAGGGGTGAGCGTGCGACAGACCATCGTTCGCATCGATCGCTGGGTGCAGCGCGGCGCGCGCGCCGCCGTGATCCTGGCGCTCGTCGGCATCACGGTGCTGCTCACCCTCGGCATCCTGGTGCGTACCTTCCCCAGCCTCTCGCTGGCTGGCTACGACGAGATCGTCGAGCTCCTGGTCGCCTGGATGACCTTCCTGGGCGCCGCCTTGATCTGGCGCGAGGGGTCCCTCTACCGTGTGGAGGTCCTGGCCGACCGGCTGCCGCGGCGGCTCGCCTGGGTCGTCGCGCTGTTCGTCCGCCTGCTGATGCTGCTCTTCGCGGTCGTGCTCACCTTCGAGGGGTGGCGCGTTGCGGTGCTCTCCGCCGAGACGACCCCGTTTCTCCGGTTCCCGAAGAGCCTCTCCTACGCCTCCATGCCGGTAGCCGGCCTCCTGATGATTGCCTATGCCGTGAGCGGGATCTGGCAGGCGCTGACCGGGCCCCGTCCGGGCGGGGAAGGCCTCTCCGGCAGGGAGCGAGGATAGGCGGCACACAGCCCCTTCTCGGCGCAGGCCCGGCGCATGGCTCACCCGGCCGCCGGCTCGAAGGCCCGCCGGGCCAGGCTCCAGGCGCCCGATGGACGACACCCCGCCCCGCGCGACACCCCGCAGGGCCACGGGCAAGCGTGCCCGCGCTCGGCGTGTCACGGCCAGCTGACGGGCTGCGCTCCGAGTTGCGCCGACGGGCAGGCGCCGGTGTCCGGGACGAGATCGGTGACGCACTCGGGAGGCGGCTGAGCGAGGGCGGGCGGCACGGGCTCGCTCGGGAGCCCAAGGGGGCGGAGGCTGCGCCGGATCCCCCCGGGATCCTCGCGCGTGGCGAGCCCCCGCATCGGACTCCCGCAGCAGGTCCGCGACCGCCTTCAGCCCCTGGTCGCCCACCGGGTGGCCGTACGTGCCGTTGACGAGCTTGAAGCCGTCAATGTCGACGAAGAGCAGGGAGAGCGGCAGGGAGTGCCGCGTGGCGCGCGAGACGTCCGCCTCCGCCCGCTGGGCGAAGTCGCGATAGGTGTGGAGCCCCGTGAGCTCGTCCGGCAGGGCCATGTCCCTCAGGCGCTCGTTGATGCGCAGCCGCTCCTTCGCCCGGTCTTCGGCGGAGCGATCGAGCAGGTGCTCCAGCATCGAGTAGTAGGGATCGTAAAGCGTCTGGCGCCGCTCTTCGAGGGCGGCGATCCCGAGCGGGCGCGCAAAGATGGGCGCATCGCGCATGGTGTGGGTGCGCACCACCCCACGCCGGGAGTGCACCTCGCCGTCGTGGTGCTCGAAGTCATCGCGGCGGCGATTGACGTCCACGACCATGCGAGAAAACGGCGTCGCGAGGACGGTTGCCCCGTGCTCGTGCAGGTCGCCGTAGAGATCGCCCACGAAGGTATCGGCATATCCGTAGGCGAAGGTTTCGAACCAGGGCTCGCGGTAATCGTCCCGGGTGATCTGCGGCAACGGTTGCGTGCCGTAGTGGGGCACGCTCACCAGGACCGGCGCGCGCCTCTCCGGATCGGGCTGCCTGACGATTGGGAATGATCGCTCCATCGTCAGAGCATGGCGAACGCAGAGCTCGTTCTCGGTCACGGGCGGCCTGAGCCAGGCTTCACCATGCTGCCGGCGGATATCTGGTGAACCGGACTCGATCAGCCGGCGGACACGGAAGTTAGCGCGGCGGCCGGGGCCGGGAGTCTGCCGGGCAGGAAC
>JAUYMQ010000217.1 GCA_030698575.1 Deltaproteobacteria bacterium | reverse complement strand
ACAGGTAGCGCCCGCGAAACGGAAGAAGCGTCGCGCTTAGCGCGGAAGGCCAGGTATGGAATCGAATGGGTTCGAACGAAGCGATCTGAGCTTCGCGAGCCGCGGCACGCGCTGCGCGGCGTGGTTCTACCGGCCAGCCGGGGCCGCCAATCCGCCCGTCGTGATCATGGCCCACGGTTTCGGCGCCGAGAAACAGTTCGGCTTGGCTCCTTTCGCGGAGCGCTTCGCCCGGGACGGGATGGCGGCCTTCGTTTTCGACTACCGCTGTTTCGGAGAGAGCGAAGGCGAACCGCGCAATCTCGTCAATCCCTTCCGGCATCTCGAGGACTGGCGGGCGGCCATCGCCCACGTGCGCGGCATGCCCGGCGTCGACAGGGAGCGAATCGCCCTGTGGGGGAGCTCCTTCGGCGGCGGCCACGTGATCGTGACGGCCGCGCGAGATCCGGGCGTCCGCGCCATCGTGGCCCAGGTGCCCTTCGTGGATCCCTGGTCCAGTCTGCGGATGTTCGGCGCGGGCTACGTGGGACGCTCGACGCTGGCCGGCCTGCGCGATCTGTTCCGGATAGTCACCTTCCGGCGCCCCTACACGATGCCGGTGGTCGGTGAGCCGGGATCGCTCGCCTGCCTGGCCTCGCCGGATGCCATGTCCGGCTACGAGGCCCTCGTTCCACCCGGATCGGCCTGGAAGAACGAGTGTCCCGCCCGCATCGCACTGCTGGTCGGCTTCTACCGACCGCTGAGCGCCGCTGCCCGCGTGGCCTGTCCGGCGCTCCTGGTCATGGCCGAGCGGGATTCACTCATTGACCCCGGGGCGATCGAGAAGACGGCGGCGCGGATGCCCCGCGGCCGGATCGCGCGGCTGCCCCTCGGGCACTTCGACGTCTATAGCGGGAGCGGACTCGAAAAGGCGCTCGAGCTGGAGTCCGGATTTCTCCGCGAGAATCTCATCTAGCCTTTGCGGGACGGACCTGGCTCGCGCGCCAGGGGTCCCAGTCGTCGGTCAGCACCGGAAGAAGATTGCAATCGCCGAAGACCTCTCCCCGCTGAACCGCCCGTAGTAGATCGGTTTCGAGAATCGCTCCTGCCGCCATAACGCCGCTTCTGAGAACCCCCCCGATGCCGTGACCCGACTGCATGCTTGCGCCGCAGAGGAACAGCCCCGGAATCTCGGTTCGCGTCCCCATGCGCATGGGTCCCGACTGGTCGATGGCGAACTCGATACCGTAGGAAGTTCCGCCTGTCGATCGCGTGAAGCGCTCCTGGGTGACGGGCGTCGCGGTCTCCTGCCAGTCGATGTGCTTGCCGATGCCGGGAATGACGCTCTCGGCCTCCCCGATGAGGCGCTCCGCCAGCTCGGCCTTGCGGCGCCGGTATTCCTTGTCCAGATGATACCGGTTGCCCGCTTCCGCGGGACCCTGATCCACGTGCCACATCGCGTACTCGCGCGGGACGAGCGTCATCACCTGGAGGTTCGTGTACCCCTCGGGCGCCACATGGGGATTCGTCGGATCTTTCAGGGTCGCAGTGGTGACGTAGGCCATGTTTTCGGACATCTCCCCCGACTCGATCTTCTCGTAGACGCCCTCGATGTCGTAAGTTCCCCAGATGAAGTAGTTCGTGTTGGGATGACCCGCCGCCGCGAGATCCATCTTGAGTCCCAGGTAAACGATGAAGAGCGGGAGCGCCATCCGGTAAGCCTGGATGCGCTCGACGGTGTCCGGGCGAAAATGCTCGATGCCGACCAGGTCGAGGGCCGTCCGCTTGAGATCGGCGTTCGACACAACGATGGGTGCGTCGATCGTTTCTCCCGTTTTTTCGAGGACGACGCCTACCGCCTTTCCGTTCTCGATGCGTATTTTCGAGATGCGCGCTCTCGTGCGAACCTCGCCACCGTAGGCACGGATGGCCTCGATGAGCCTGGCCGCGAGGACCTGGCCGCCCCCCTCGGGATAGAAGGCGCCTCGCATGTAGTGATCGGTGAGCCCGGCCGCCAGCGCGACGGGAGTTTTCGAGGGGCGCACGGCATAATCGCCCTGCTCGCCCAGGAGAACGGCCGAGGCCTGGGGAGACAGATGATGCTCGCTGAACAGTTCCGTGACGGGCCTGAGGCCCCACTGCATGAAGATCGGTGTCTTCTCGATGATCTGATCGTAGGTCACTTCGCCGTTCTGGATGAGGCGGCCCGCCGCGCTGACCTCCATCATGATATCCACGACCCGGCCGAGCGACTCTCTCTCCTCCGGGAAAGTCTCGAGAAGCCTCTCGCGGTATTTCTTCCAGCCCGCGGGAACCCGGAAGCGGAAGTCCGGAAAGACGAGCGTCGAGTAGCCGTCGCGTTCCAGCGGCCGGAAAACGACGCGCTCGGCCAGCCCCAGGCCCCGGAGAATGCCGCTGATGAGTCCGTCGGGGCCGCACTCGCCGATGTAGTGGAGGCCGACGTCAAACTCGTACTCGCGGCCGTGAATCTTCCGCCTGAAGACCTGCGAGTTCCCGCCGGCGACGTAGTGCGCCTCCAGAACGAGCGTTCGCTTTCCCGCCGCGCAGAGGTACGCGGCGCAGGCCAGCCCCCCGAGCCCCGAACCGATGACGATCGCATCCCAGCCCCGTGTGCTCTCCTTCTTCATCGCTTGTTCTCCCTTGTCGCGCTCCGAACCAAGCGCCTCGCCGCCCGTGGCAGGCGAACCAGCACCTTATCGCGCCCGCCCGGCGCGTTGCTGCCCTGAAATTTCATGCAATTCCCGTTCCCCCGAAATCGGGACAGTGCGTCCTCCCGCCAGGCGGCGGTGGGTCGGAGTTTGCGGCGCAGGTGAGTGCGCGCGCATGTGGCGGGCGCTTGCAGATTTTGCGGCTGGGAACGGCCGGGGGCGTCGAAATTGCAGCGGCCCGGGACGCCGCCGGCGTTGACCGCCGGGGGCTTTCCTCTCAGGATGGGCCGTCGCGGCATGGCGAGACTCTGCCGCGGGGGATCGATTCTCATCGGCCGTCGTGCACGCGCGCCGGATGGCCGACATTCTAAGAGGAGGGCGCAGCGGTGTTCGAGCTGGACGAGACACAGCGGTCGCTGGAACAGGCGGTGCGGGCGTGGTGCGAGAAGAACCTGGCGCCGACCGTCCCCGCGCTCGAAAAAGGTGAGACGCTGCCGTTCGATCTCCTGAAGACGCTCGGACGCGACCTCGGCATCGCGCAGATGCTGGTGGCGGAGGCCGAGCGCCGTCTGGCGCGTCTCCGGAGCGGCGAAGCGAACGCCGGAGCCGCCGGTGAGGCGGACACGAGGGAGGGGAGGGGGCTCGGCGGCGATCCCATGCTGTCGAGCGTTCTGCTGAAGGAGATCTCGCGCGTCTCGCCGGGTGTCGCGCTGACGCTCATCTCCACACTCGGCTGCGCGATGGCCATCGTCGCCCAGGGCTCGGCCGGCGCCATCGAGCGCTACGCGATTCCCGTTCTCAGCTTCGACAAGGTGGGCGCCTGGGCGCTCACGGAGCCGGGGGCCGGGAGCGACGCCTTCGGGGGAATGCGCGCGACCGCCGCCGTTCATGAAGACAGGATCGTCCTCAGCGGGCAGAAGACCTTCATCAGCAACGCGCCCTTCGCCGACGTCTTCGTGGTCTACGCGCGCGTCATTCTCGATGACGGCCCCGGTCCCGTTCGCGGTGTCGTGGTCGAACGGGGTACCCCCGGGCTCGAGACGGGCCCGCCGCTCAGGAAGATGGGCATGCACGACGCGCCCACCGGCGAGGTCTTCCTTCAGGATTGCGCCGTGCCGCGTGAAAACCTGCTTGGAAGCGTCGTGCGCGAGCCGTCCGCTCGCGGCGGCGCGGCGCTGGAAACGCTCAATCTCGAGCGCGCCGTCATGCCGGCGATGTGTCTCGGGATCATCGAGCGCTGCGTGGAGGAATCGGTGCGCTACGCGAAGGTGCGGGAGCAGTTCGGCCGGCCAATCGCGGAGTTCCAGGCGATCGCCTTCAAGCTTGCACGAATGGCCTTGTCGCTCGAGAACGCGCGGAATCTCGTCTTCAAGCTCGCCTGGGCGCAGCGGGAGGGCAAGCTTGACGCGCGCCTGGCGTCGCTGGCCAAGCTCTACTGCGCGGAGGAGGCCGTGCGGGTGGCGCTGGAGGCGATCCAGATTCACGGCGGCGCGGGTTACATGGCGGAGCTTCCGCTCGAGAAGCTCGCGCGCGACGCCAAGATGTTCGAGATCGGCGGCGGAACCAACGAGATCCAGCTACAGACGATTGCGCGCTCGCTCCTCGGTTAGCGCCACCGGCCTCACCCCGCGGTTGCGCCGCGCGCTCAGCTGCACTCGATCATGGTTATGCCGGCGGCGCCCAGGATGTACTCCCGGCAGGCCTCTCGCTGCGCGTCGGAGATGCCCTGGAGGCTCGTCGCCGGGGCCGGCGCGGGCGGGTTCAGCTGGCAGACGCGATCCTCGGTGAACTCGACGGCCAGCGCCGAGCAATCCGCGCTACCCGTTCCGCAGCGCTGCCCGTCCACGCGCATGGCGGTGATCGTCGTGAGCGGCTTCACGCCGATGCGCGTGTCGATACAGATTGGCTCGCGGTAAAGCGCCTGATTGCTCAGGGCGACAACGAGATCCTCAACGTCGCGCTGCGTGAAGCAGGGGCAGTCGCAGGCGTCGCCCACGCCCGCCTCCCCGCCGGTGTCCTCCTGATCGGAGTTCGAAATCTCGGGGCAGTTGTCGCAGGCGTCTCCCGGACCGTCCCCGTCGCTCTCCTCCTGATCCGTGTTTGGCGTCATCGGGCAGTTGTCCGCCCCATCCTCGACGCCGTCTCCGTCGCCGTCGCTGCCGACGGTCCGGCAGGGGAGGGGGAGGCCGCCGCTTACTTTCTCGAAATTCCAGGCCAGCTTCGTGCAGGCCTTCTGGCTGGCGCGCGTCTCGTCTCCGTCACAGTCGGCGGCGTAGCAGTAGGCACGGCAGAGGCCGAGCGCGCCTCCGCGCAGACCGGCGTCCTCGCAGGGGTAGTCTGAGCCGGTCTCATAGGTGACCGTCAGCAGGGGGCGGGTCGAGGCGTCGGGGTTCTCCCGGCTGTCGAAGCGCTTCGCGGAGACCGGCGAACCCTCACCGCCAATGACAATCCATCCGAAGTTCGAAGCAGGGTTGACCAGCCACCCCTGAACGTCCGCCGCCATTTCCGGCGTGGAGGGCCAGGTGTAATAGCCGGGGCCGTCCACCGCCGCGATCGACGATGCGTTCATGCCGGCGTCTCCGCCCGCCGTGCTCCAGTAATTCGTATCGTAGAAGGTATGGATCCAGGTGGCGTCCCCGGCCTCGGACGGAGCGCCGCGGCCCCCGTCGGTGCTCGAAGCGCCCTCGCCCCAGTCCGAAAGAACGCGATAAAGACCGAAGTCGCGCGGTCCCTCGGTGGTGATGGAGGCGTGGAGGTTCAGGCTGGCGCCGGTAACCACCGCGCCGGCCGGCAGGTAGGCGGAGACGTCGAAGGCGATGAGCGCCCGGCGGAGGGACCCCACTGACTGGCTGGTCCGGCCGGCGAAGAAATTGGGGCCGGCGCCGTTGCCGAGGGCGCCCTCGGACTGCTCGATCAGGGTGCTGTCGCGCGAGGCGGGAATGTCCGCGGTGAGGGCCGCCGCGGGGGTTGCGCCGACGGCGAGCCCGGTGGCGATCGCCGCACCCAGGAGCGCCCGGTGAATGCGAGTCGAGAACAACTTCCAGAACTTCATGATCGCGAAACCCTCCGGCCCCCCCGGTGAATGTCGCTCGACAGAACTGAACTGGCCCGGGCCGATCGGCGGAGGGCCGCCTCGTGCTCGCCTGTCAGGAGCACCGGCGGCGGCAGCGACCACCCCCATTCTACAGGTTCTTGCTTCCTTTCGCATGACCGGGGTGTCGCGCGCGAGCTGCCGAGCGCCTGCGCAGCAGGCCTGCCGCCGTGAACAGGCCAAGGATGGCGGCGAAGGCGAGCACGCCCCGGGGCGAGAGCGCCGGGATCATCTGCTCCTGCAGGCCGGCGTCGTTGATGTTCACGTTGGTGATGACGCCCGTGGTGAAGAGCGTGTTCCCGGTCGAGACCGCCGTGACGCCGGCCGCGGCGAGGTTTGCGTTGTTGTTGATGGCGTCCGCCAGCGCCGCCGCCACCTGCGCGGCCGTCTGGCCGGGCGTCGTGGTCACCATGATCACCTCGCCATCGACCGTGAGGTCCACGCTGCCCCCCTCGGCCGTCCCCCCGAGGATGAGGAAGTCCTCCGCCTCGCAGGTCGCCGAGCAGCGGTCGCCGCTCGCCTCGTTGCCGTCGTCACACTCCTCTCCCGGCTCGAGAACGAGATTGCCGCAGTCCACCGTCTGGAACTGCCGCATCATCTCGTGATCCTCGTGCTCCAAGATGTGGCAGTGGTACGCGTACTTCCCGGTGTAGTCGTCGAAGCGCGCGATCACGCGCAGGATCTCGTTCGGTCCGACCTGGACGGTGTCCTTCCAGCCCGCCTCGTGCGCGGGCGGCGGAACGGGCGACCCGATGGGCACAACGAGACCGCCCTGGTCCTCGAAGGCCTGCCGGTCGAGCACCTGGAAGAAAATGAGGTGCATGTGCATGGGATGCGTGACTCCGGAGCGGTTGACGAATGTCCACACCTCCGTCGTGTCGAGCTCCGGGAACTCGGTGATGTCCACCCATTTGCTGCCGATCGCGGCGCCGTTCAGCCCCTGGGTCGTCACGACTTCCCACTCGGACCC
>JAUYMQ010000216.1 GCA_030698575.1 Deltaproteobacteria bacterium | reverse complement strand
CGGACCGAGCGCGAAGGGCGGAGTAGAGACATAGAGAGTAACTCCCTAGCCTCCGGCATCGTCCTCGTCTGTCGCCCGCGCGCGGAGAACGCGCCCACGGCCACGCGCCGCGAGTTCGTCACCGCGCTCAAGGCCGAGCTGCCCGTCGCGCTCGCCCACCTGCAGCGTGGAAACATCGCCCCGGTGGACCTGGCGCAGGCGGCCATCGGCCCGGGCATGGCGGTCTACACCCGCTACGCCAGGGTGCTCGACGCGGAGGGCAAGCCGCTCTCGGTCCGTGAGGCGCTGGCGCTGATCAACCAGACGCTCGACGAGGCGCTGGCCGAGCAGGAGGGCGACTTCGACGCGGACAGCCGCTGGGCGCTGGCGTGGTTCGAGCAGTCGGGCTTCGCTGAGGGAGAGTTCGGGGTAGCCGAGACGCTTTCCAAGGCCAAGAACACCAGCGTAGGCGGCATGGTCGAGGCCGGCATCGTCGCCTCGAAGGCCGGCAAGGTGCGCCTGCTGAAGCCCGGCGAGCTGCCCTCGGATTGGGACCCCGCCACCGACCCGCGCGTCACGGCGTGGGAGGTCGTGCACCAGCTGATCCGCGTGCTGGAGGCGGGCGGAGAGGGCGCGGCAGCCGAGCTGGTAGCGAAGCTCGGCGGCAGGGCCGAACCCGCGCGCGAGCTGGCCTACCGGCTGTACACGGTGTGCGAGCGGAAGAAGCGCGCGCAGGAGGCGCTTTCGTACAATGGGCTTGTGCAGAGCTGGCCGGAGATCGCCCGCCTGGCGCGCGAGGGCGGGAAACCACAGACCGGGCAGGCCCAACTGTTCGAGCAGGAGTAAGCCATGGAGTTTGTGGGCTTCCTTTGCCCTGACGAGGTCTTAAGATGCCGGTCGTAAAGCGGCTCGTGTGCTTGGCAAACTCACGAAAGCTGTCGGGGCGCTGTGTCGCCGGCAAGGAGCAGGCCGAGGAAGGTCCCGGGCCGTGGGTGCGCCCCGTAAGTGAGCGACCCATGGAAGAGGTCTCCGAACACGAACGCCAGTACGAGGATGGCAGCGATCCTCGCGTTCTGGACATCATGGATGTCCCTTTGAAAGGCCACCATCCCAAGGCCTACCAGTCGGAGAACTGGTTGCTCGACCCGGACTACTACTGGAAGCGCGCTGGGCGAGCAACCTGGGACGACCTCGACGCTCTCGCAGATGATCCGGCAGCGCTCTGGGTGAATGGTTTCAGCACCGGGAGTGGTTCAAACGATCGCGTCAGGCTGTCCGATGCTGCGCTGCTGGGCAGCTCTCTCTATCTGCTGTATTCCGACCAGCTTAAGGTACGGGTATTCGCACCGGGCACGAGTTTCGGGAACCCGAAGCGTCGAGTACAGGCAGAGTTCTCCCACCGGGGCATCACGTACCGCCTGTGGGTGACGGATCCTCTCGTCGAGCGGAAGTACCTGGCCGGCAGCAACGGCGAATACCCGATCGGGGAGTGCTTTGTGACGGTAAGCCTCGGAGAGCCCCACGAAGGGTACTGCTACAAGCTTGTCGCAGCCTTGATCACCCCGGATCGGGAGCTCGATCGAAGCTCATGACGACTCCGACAGTCCTGACAATCGGTCACTCGAATCATCCGCTCGAGAGGTTCATCGAGCTGCTCCGCGCGCATGAGGTCACAGCCGTTGCCGATGTGCGCTCGGCGCCATACAGCCGCTTCAATCCCGACTTCAATCGCGAGCCTTTCCAGGAAGCGCTGAAGGAGCACGGGATCGCCTACGTGTTTCTGGGTCGCGAGCTCGGGGCCCGATCCAAAGACCCCACGTGTTACGAGAAGGGAAGGGTCCAGTACCGAAAGCTGGCGCAAACGGATCTCTTCAGGGCGGGCTTGCAGCGCGTCGTTCACGGTGGGCACTCATATCGGCTTGCGTTGCTGTGCGCCGAGAAGGAGCCTCTCGCGTGCCATCGTGCCCTCCTGGTCAGCCGGGAACTGGAGGGTCTCGGGGTTCCCGTCGCTCACATCCACGCCGACGGCAGTCTGGAGCCGCATGCCGAGGCCATGACCAGGCTGCTTGGGATGTTGGGGATGTCCGATACGGACCTGTTCCGGACGAAGGAGGAGTTGATCGCGGAGGCGTGTGCTCTCCAGGAGCAGCAGGTCGCCTACGTCGACGGAGACATGCGCGAGGAAGCGGGTTCCGCGGGGTCAGCATGAAGATGTTCACCATTGGATTCACCAAGAAGTCAGCGGACACGTTCTTTTCGAAGCTCCGCGCGGCCGGTGCCAGGCGGGTTGTGGACGTACGGCTCAACAACGTGTCGCAGCTGGCCGGGTTCGCCAAGCGGAGCGATTTGCAGTATTTCCTACGCGAGATCTGCGGCATGGATTACGTGCACGTGCCGGCCCTCGCACCGACCCAGGAGATGCTCGATGGCTACAAGAAGAACAAGGGTGACTGGTCGGTGTACGAGCGTGAGTTTTTGGACCTCATGCGACGTCGTGAGATAGAGAGGACTGTTCGTAGAGATGTCATCTCCGAGGGCTGTCTTCTCTGTAGCGAAGACACGCCCCACCGATGCCATCGGCGCCTCGTGGCCGAGTACCTGCGGGAGCGATGGGGCGATGTCGAGATTGTCCATCTCGTGTGAGCGCGGACGGACTTAGGAAGGCCTTGCAGTAGAAACGTTGTTGGTGAGGAGCTGAGTCATGGCGATCAGCAACCACGACCGGGTTAGCAAGGCGCTGGAACTGCTCGAGGAGGGGCTGCGCCCCTTTGTCGAGCGGGAGCAGAAGGTAACGGAGGGATACCATGACTGAGCGTCCGAGTGTCTCTCGTTCGCTGGGTGAGCGTCTGAGGGACGTCACGCTGATCCAGGATGCGCTCACGCGCGCCGTGCGAGACGCTCTGCTGCGTCACAAGCAGGCCGGCAATCCCGTGGCCGAGTGGCGCGATGGACGCGTCGTCTGGGTGGCCCCGGAAGACATACCGGTCGAACAGGGACGCTGACGTAGGCGTCAGGCGAGGCACGCGATGGCCATCACCAACCACGAGCGGGTCGGCAAGGCGCTGGAGCTGCTCAAGGACGGGTTGCGCTCGTTCGTGGAGCGCGAGATGAAGGCGCAGCACGCCCAGCTCTGGTTCGAGCAGGCGAAGGCCTCGGTGAGCGAGTCGCAGGCGAGCCTGTTCGGCACGGAGGCCGAGCCCCGGTGGGACGTGGCGGCCATCTTGGCGGTGATGTGGACCCAGTGGAACGTGGTGTTTCGCAAGACGCTGGGGCAGGCCGAGCGCACGCTCGTGAGCGAGCTGCGGGATGCGCGGAACCGGTGGGCGCATCAGAACCCCTTCTCGACCGACGACGCATACCGCGCCCTGGACTCGGCGGCGCGGCTCCTGGCCGCGGTGTCCGCGCCGCAGGCGGATGAGATCGAGAAGGCGAAGATGGAGCTGCTGCGGTTGCGCTTCGACGAGCAGGTGCGCGGCGAGCGCCGGAAGAGCGCTGGCACGGCCATCGAGAACCAGGCCACGGTCGGCCTCAAGCCCTGGCGCGAGGTCGTGAACCCGCATCCCGACGTGGCGAGCGGTCGCTACCAGCAGGCCGAGTTTGCCGCCGATCTCTGGCAGGTGCATGTGGGGGAGGGCGTCGACGAGTACCGGAAGCCGGTGGAGTTCTTCCGGCGGACCT
>JAUYMQ010000215.1 GCA_030698575.1 Deltaproteobacteria bacterium | reverse complement strand
CCCCCATCGCACGGAACGATCGCCCCTGTTAGATAAGCCCCGGCCCGTGACGCTAAAAAGATCGACACGCCCGCCATGTCCTCGGGTTCGCCGATGCGGCCGAGGGGCACTGCGGCGGTGATGGTGTCGCGGAACTGCTCGAGGGTGGCGGCCATCATCTTGCTCTCGAAGGGGCCGGGCGCAACGGCGTTCACGGTGATGTTCCGCCCGGCGAAGCGCTGCGCCAGCACGCGGGTCAGATGGTGCACGGCGGCCTTGCTCACCGCGTAGGCGAAGTTATCCATCACGGGCACCCGGATCCCGTCCACCGAACCGATGTTGATGATCCGCGCCGGGTCGCCCTCGCGCGCGCCCTTCTCGAGTAGCGGCAGGAGCTGGCGCGTGAGGAAGAAGATTCCCTTCACGTTCAGCGCGTAGATCTTGTCCCAGGCCGACTCGGGATACTCCTCCAGCGGCGCGCCCCAGTTGGCCCCGGCGTTGTTGACCAGCACGTGCAGCGCGCCCTCGCGCGCGGCGACGGCCTCCGAGAGGGTGCGGCAGCCGTCCTCGGTCGAGAGATCGGCCGGCACCGAGATGCACTCGCCCTCTTTCGACAGCTCGGCAGCCACCTGGTCGCACACGTCGGCCTTGCGGCTGGAAATGTAGACCTTCGCGCCGGCGGCGATGTAGCCCCGGGCGATCATCAGGCCGATGCCGCGGGAGCCGCCGGTTACGAGGGCGACTTTGCCTTTCAGGGAGAACAATTGCTCGAGAGTCATTCTTTGCTCCTCAAGTGCCTGGGGGATTGCTTCGTCGCTTCGCTCCTCGCAATGACATGCGGGGGAGGCTCCTCGCAATGACATGCGGCGCGCGTTCGCGCTGGCCAACTAATCCGGTTTTCGTTATTGTGCCCCTTCCCCCGGGAGAGAGCACCCTTGAACGAAGCCCTCGTGAAAGACGTCCCCGCCGCAAGACCGACCGGGCTCAAGGGCGTCCATTACCGCCTCTACGACTGGGTGCTCGAATGGGCCGCCCACCGGCACGCGCGCTGGGCGCTCTTCGGCCTGGCCTTCACCGAGTCGTCCTTCTTCCCCGTGCCGCCCGACGTGCTGCTCATCGCCATGGCGCTGGCCCGCCCGGCCCGCGCCCGCTTCTTCGCCGCCATCACCACACTGGGCTCGGTCACCGGCGGCATCGCGGGCTACGCCATCGGCTACACCCTCTGGGCCGCCCTCCGCGACTGGGTCTTCATGCACATGGGGTCGCTCGGCTTCACGCTCCACAACTTCGACAACGTCCAGACGCTCTACCAGAACAACGCGTTCCTGGCGATCTTCACGGCCGGTTTCACGCCGATCCCCTACAAGGTCTTCACGATCGCCGCCGGCGTGTTCGAGGTGGCGCTGCCCGTGTTCATCCTGGCTTCGGTGCTCGGCCGCGGAGCGCGCTTCTTCCTGGTCGCCGAGCTGATTCGCCGCGCCGGCCCCCGCGTCATGCCCTTCATCGAGCGCTACCTCGGGTTGCTCACGCTCGCCTTCGCGGCCCTGCTCGTGCTCGGCTTCGTGTTCATCAAGTATCTCGCCTGACCGCAGCACCTTCAAGCACGCCGCACACCACGCGCAGCCCGGGCGTCCGGCTGCCCACCCGATCGATCGCGTACCACGCCGGCCCCATGAAATCCCAGATGCGCTGAAGCGCGACGCTGCCGCCCGGGAGCGTCTGCGGCAGGAAGTTGCTCCGCGCCACCCGATCGAGCGCGAAGCCGTGGTCCGACAAAAGCGCAGCCAGGCTGCGCGGCGTGTACTTCACCGGATGATCGCTCGCCCCGCGCCAGTCGTTCAGCTTCTCGGTGTAGCTCCAGCGGTTCGGCAGGAAGTAGATGAACAGGCGCCCGCCCGGCTTCAGCACGCGCACCAGCTCGTCGAGGCTCGCGCCGGGGTCGGGCACGTGCTCGAGCACGCCGCAGGAAACCGCGCCGTCGAAGGTCGCGTCTTCGAACGGCAGCCGCTCGGGCTGGTTCGAAAAGACGATCTTCACCGGAAAGGGAATGTTCCGCGAGGCCCCCTCGCGCACCTTGTAGCCCGTGACGTCGAGCCCGCGGTTCGCCATGAGCCAGGTGAGGTGCCCCTTGCCGGCACCCCAGTCGAGCACGCGCGCGCCGGCCGGAAGCGCCGCCGCGATCTCGGTAGCAATGCGCTGGTAGTTGCGCACGCTCGCATGATGCGCGATGTGCCGGAGCTTCAGGTTGCCCGACGTGCGCGCAATCGCGATGACCTGGCGCCGCTCCTCGCGGGGGTCGAGGCTCAAGGCGTGTCCTCCCCACTTGGCGCACCCGGCGCGCGTGGCGAGCCGGGCGCCTGCGCCGCCGGCGCGGCGCCCAGGAGCGGCAGCGCCCGGTTGATCATCCACACCACCATCAGGTTGGCCGCAAGCGTTCCCGCCAGATAGGCCCAGGCCGATCCCGCCGCCTGCATGCGCGGCACCAGCACGATCCCCGACGCCACCATCACCACCGCCTGCAGCGCGTTCGCCCAGGTGGTGATCTCGGGGCGGCCGATGGCGAGCGAGGTCGGGCGCGTCCAGATGGTCACGTTCGCCACGACGAAGGCGGCCAGCAGCACGTAGCAGGCGGGCAGCGCCGGAAGAAAGTCCGACTTCACCGTGAAGGCAAGAATGGACCCCGCGAAAACGCCCATCAGCAGTGCCGCGGGAACCGAGTAGGCGATCATGGCCGCCGTGATGCGGCGCACCAGCCGGCGCAGCTGCGCCGGGTCGCCCATGGCGTGCATGCGCGACATCGTGGGGAAGACCACGTAGCCGATCGGCGCCGCGAGCACGCCCAGGAGATTCGAGAAGCTCATCGCGATGCGGTAGAAGCCCGCGGCCTCGGGCGGCGCGAAGTAGCCCAGGATCAGCATGTCGGCGTTCTTGTTCATCGATTT
>JAUYMQ010000200.1 GCA_030698575.1 Deltaproteobacteria bacterium | reverse complement strand
GTGCCAGGTTTATACGCCCTACACCTTTGCTCTCAATCCGGAGTACCACACGTACGCCAAGAGGGGGAACGCGAGGTTATTTGTAGAGCGGATTTATAGCGGATACGAGGACTCAGGTCCGGCCTATTGGCACCTCAACCCCCCTCCCGCGTTACACGGGCTGGAACGGGAAAACCAAAGGGGTGGTGGGAATTACTGAATATTTGAAGGCCGAGTGCCGGCAAGCAGGTTTTCAGGTTCTCGAAGACGAGCCACGTGATAAGAAAGTATTGATCGGGTGGTGCCGATTGAGGCGCAATAAGGTCTCCGAACTCAAGGGTGGTAGACATTTGATCCTTTTCTACCTTCACAAGCTGGTCACGCGGATGGATGTGGAGTGGATCTGCGGGCTCCGAGAGGGCAAGCGCGCCCTCTGGGATCGAAGCTATTTCGGAACGGGCGAGGCAGAGTACGATGATTATCTGGGCGGCTCCGCGTGGGACGATATGGAGCACCGGGCCTACAGCGAGGCGATTGGGCCGATCGTGAAGGCCTACGTGGAGGACCTGGTGGAATACTTCAATTCATCCAGTGCGGAAGACGAACCCGAGCAGTGATCCTGACCTCGTGCTTCACTCACCCCGTCGCCAGCAACTTCTCCACCTCTTTCTCCAGCCGGGCCCCCAGTCAGTCCTCATGAACTTCCAGATCATGGAGCGCCTGACAACCTGCCCACGGGTACCTCACAGAAGTCAACAAGTCAATAAGTCACGCCTGACCCCGGTCTCGGACCCCGGTCTCGCAGCGCCGTGGTATCCTGCCCGCCATGGGCCACGAACGGACGGCAGCTATCGTCATCAAGACGACCGACTTCGGCGAGTCGGATCGCATCGTGCATTTTTTCACGCGGGAGTTCGGCCGGGTGCGCGGCGTGGCGAAGGGCGCCAAGCGCAGCCTGCGCCGGTTCATCGGTTCGCTCGAATTTCCCGCTCACGTCGATCTCCGCTTCTTCGAGAAGAAGACCTCCGATCTCGTCCGCGTCGAGACGGCCACCCTGAAGCAGCAGTTCGCCGGCATTCGCGGCGACCTCGAGAAGCTCAGCGAGGCGTCGCTGCTCCTCGAGATCGTCGCCTTCGCCACGGGCGAGCACGAGCCCCACCGCCCGCTCTTCGACGCCCTCGTCCGCGGCCTGACGCTCATCGACGGACTGAATGAATGGGAACGGAAGGGCCCCGGGGTGAGCCGCCTGCTCGAAACCCGCCTCCTCTCGCTCCTGGGGTTCGAGCCCGGGCTCGCCGCCTGCGTCGGTTGCCGGAAGCCGCTCGATGACATCCTCCATCCGGTCTTCTCGATAGCCAGGGGCGGTGTGCTTTGCGACGCCTGCGCATCGGGCGAGCGGAACCTCCTCCCCGTGGGGCGCGACACGCTCCGGCTGCTCGCCCAGGGGATCCGCGCCGACATCGATCTGCTTCCGCGCTTCACCTGGTCGCCCCGGACGGCGCGGGAGGCGGCCCTCCTCATCCATCCCTTCGCCCAGGCGCAGCTTGGGCGGGAGCTGCGCTCGCTCCGCTTTATGGAAGCCCTGGCCCGGACCGTATCGCCCTGACGCCGGCGGTCCCGCGCACTGTTTCAGGGCGGGAGGCCGGTCCCGATCGCCGATCCCCGCAGTGCTTGACAAAAGTGGCCTATCCTCGCTAAGATACATCGCTTTTCGGCCGTCGGGGGCGGCCGCTCGGGTACCCGGCCCGGCCTGTACCAGCCTGTCGCCCGGTTGCCCCGTTTCATCACTCTCCAGCCGAGTTCCCGATGACGTTTCAGGCACTGGTCCTTGCCCTGCAGCAGTTCTGGGCAGAGCGGAACTGCGTGATCCTCCAGCCCTACGACGTGGAGGTGGGCGCGGGCACATTTCATCCGGCGACCTTTCTCGGCGTGCTCGGCTCGAAGCCCTGGCGCGCCGCCTACGTGCAGCCCTCGCGCCGCCCCACGGACGGCCGCTACGGTGAAAATCCGAACCGGCTGCAGCACTACTACCAGTACCAGGTCATCCTGAAGCCCTCTCCCGCGGACGTGCAGGACGTCTATCTGGAGAGCCTGCGCCATCTCGGCGTGGATCCGCTCGTACACGACATCCGCTTCGTCGAGGATGACTGGGAGAGCCCGACGCTGGGGGCCTGGGGACTCGGCTGGGAGGTTTGGCTCGACGGCATGGAGATCACGCAGTTCACCTATTTCCAGCAGGTGGGCGGCATCGATCTCTCTCCGGTGTCGGTGGAGCTGACATACGGCCTGGAGCGCATCGCGATGTATCTCCAGGAAGTCGAGAACGTCTATGATCTCGAATGGACAGACGGGGTCAGCTATGGCGACGTGCATCTGGTGACGGAGCGAGAGGGATCAAAGTACAACTTCGAGACGGCCGACGTGCCGATGCTCTTCTCTCTCTTCGACGCCTACGAGAAAGAGTGCCGCGCGCAGCTCGAGGCGGGGCTCGTGCGCCCGGCCTACGACTACTGCCTGAAGTGCTCCCACACCTTCAACCTGCTCGACGCCCGCGGCGCGATCTCGGTCACCCAGAGGACGGGAACGATCGCGCGGGTGCGCGCGCTGGCGAGCCGGTGCGCCCGCGACTACCTCGGGGCGCTGGAGCCCGGCGAGGCCGGCGCTGAAGAAGGCGCGACGGACGCCACGGGCGCGGATGGAACGGCATGAGCCGCACCCTCCTGTTCGAACTGGGAACCGAGGAGATCCCGGCGCGCTTTCTCCCAAAAGCCCTCGAGGATCTCCGGTCGATTTTGACGGAGCAGCTCACGGCGGCGGGGATGGCCCCGCGCCTCATCCGCACGCTCGGCACGCCCCGGCGCCTGGCTGCGCTGGCGGAAGGGCTTCCTGAACGCCAGCCCGAGGGGATCGAGATGGTCCTCGGCCCGTCGGCAAAGGCCGCCTTCGCCCCCGACGGCGCGCCGACCAAGGCGGCCCAGGGCTTCGCGCGCAAGCACGGCGTCGACCCGTCGGCGCTCGAGACGGAACGCACCGAGAAGGGCGACTACGTGGTGGTGCGGAAGAAAACGGGTGGTGCGCCGACCCTCGCCCTGCTCTCGGAGATGCTTCCCAGGACCGTCGCGGCGCTCACCTTCCCGAAAACGATGCGCTGGGGCGAGGGCGATTTCCGCTTCGTGCGGCCGCTTCACTGGATCGTTGCCATGCTCGGCCGCGACGTCGTTCATTTCAGCGTCGGCGGCATCGAGAGCGACAATCACAGCAGGGGGCATCGCTTTGTCCATCCGGGGCCCGTGCGCATCGGGACGGCCGATGACTATGTGGACGCGCTCGCCATGCACAACGTGATCGTCGATCAGGCTGATCGCCGCGCCCGGATCGAGAGCGAGGTGCATGCCTGGGCCGCGACGGTGGACGGCGTTGCCGTGCACGATCCCGCGCTCCTCGATCGGGTCACCCATCTCGTCGAGCTTCCGACGACCGTGCGCGGCGAATTCGACCCGGCCTATCTCGAGCTGCCCCGCGAGGTGCTCGTGAACGCCATGCGCGAGCATCAGTTCTATTTCTCGGTCGAGGACGCCAGGGGAAAGCTCCTTCCGTACTTCATCTCGGTGCTCAATGTGCCGCCGAAGCACCATGAAACCGTCACGCGGGGCAACGAACGGGTGCTGCGCGCGCGCCTGGCCGACGCACGCTTTTTCTTTGACGAGGATCGGAAGACCCGTCTCGAGGCGCGGGTGCCGGCGCTCCAGGACGTGCTCCTCCACCAGAAGATCGGGTCCTTGCTCGAGAAGGTCGAACGGCTCGGGCAGCTGGTGGCGCAGCTCGCAGAGGCCCTCGGGGAGTCTCGGGAGGTCAGCGAGGCGGCGGGACGCGCCGCGCGGCTCTGCAAGGCCGACCTGGTGACTCTGATGGTGGGCGAGTTTCCGGATCTCCAGGGGGTCATGGGGCGTGAGTACGCGCGCCTCGATGGGGAGCCAACGGAGGTTTCCCTTGCAATCGAGGAGCACTATCGCCCCCGCCACGCAGGCGCGCCGCTTCCGACCTCGCCGGCCGGGGCCCTGCTCGCCCTCGCCGACAGGTTCGATTCGCTGGCGGGCTGCTGGCACGCGAAGCTCATTCCCACGGCGACCCAGGATCCCTATGCCCTCCGGCGGGCCGCACTGGGTATAATCGCAATCCTGCAGGCGCGACCCGCCTGGCGGCTGCCGCTCGACTGGGCCGTGGAGAAGGCCTGCAGCCTGCACGGCGAGACGGATAGTTCGGGCGTTTCGGATCAAATCCTGGAGTTCTTTCGGGGGCGCCTGCAGCACCATTTCGTATCGGAAGGACACGCGCACGATGCCGTCGAGGCGGTTCTCTCGGCCCGGCTCGACCGCAAGCGCGTCGCTTACGTCCCCGGAGGCGACGCAGGCTTCTCCTGGGACGTGGCGGGCCTCTCCGCCCGCGTGGCGGTTGTGAGCGAAGCGAAGCGCGAGGACGATTTCATCGCGCTGGCGACCACCTTCCGGCGCGTGGTCAACATTCTCCCCCCGGGCGATCAACTCGGGGGGCGCGGTGATCTGGCTGATCTGGAGGATCTGAAAGAGCCGTCCGAGGTCCGCCTTCTCGACGCGTTCAAGGAGGTGAGGAGCCGCGCCCAGGCGCTCGCCGGGGACCGCCAGTACAAGGCGCTTTTCGCCGAGTTGCGCAAGCTGAAGGCGCCCGTCGATCGATTCTTCGAGACCATCCGTGTGATGGACGCCGACAACCCGGGGCTGCGTTCGCGGCGGCTCAGGTTGCTCGAGGCAATTGCGGATATCTTCTACGAGATCGCCGACTTTTCCAAGATCGTGATCGAGCAAGACAGCCAGAGCTGAGCAGGAGGAACCGTACTTGGCCCCGAAGAAGCCCGCGCGCGGCAAGCCGCGCAAGACAGCCTCCAGTAAGTCCGCCCACGGGGACAAATTCGTCTACTTCTTCGGAGGCGGAAAAGCCGAGGGGAGCGCGAAGCTTCGCGATCTTCTCGGTGGCAAAGGCGCGAACCTGGCCGAGATGGTCCGCCTCGGCCTTCCCGTACCCGCCGGCTTCACCCTCCCAACCACGATCTGCAGCTACTACTACGAGCACCGCCACACCTACCCGAAGGAACTCCGCGGCCAGGTCGAGAAAGCGCTATCCCGCGTCGAGAAGATCATGAGCGCCGGCTTCGGCTCCCTGAACAACCCGCTGCTGCTCTCGGTTCGCTCAGGCGCGCGGACGAGCATGCCCGGCATGATGGACACGGTGCTCAATCTCGGGCTCACGGATCAGACAGTGAAGGGGCTCGTCTCGCAGACCCAGGACGAGCGCTTTGCCTGGGACTGCTACCGCCGCTTCGTGCAGATGTACGGCGACGTCGTGCTGGGCCTCAAGCCGGAAACGAAGGATCATAAGGATCCCTTCGAGGTCATCCTCGACGATGTGAAGCGCAAGCGGAAGATCCGTCAGGACAGTGAATTCACGACGAGTGATCTCCGGAGGCTGGTGGATCTCTACAAGGACTTCATCTTCCGCCGCACGGGAAAGGCGTTCCCCGAGGATCCCATGGCGCAGCTCTGGGCCGCCATCAGCGCGGTCTTCGGCTCATGGAACAATCCTCGCGCCATCGCCTACCGGAAGCTCAACCAGATACCCGACGACTGGGGCACGGCGGTCAACATCCAGGCGATGGTCTTCGGGAACCTCGGCGACGACTCCGGGACCGGCGTCGCCTTCACGCGTGATCCTGCCACTGGTGAGAAGAAGTTCTACGGCGAGTACCTGCTGAACGCGCAGGGTGAGGACGTGGTCGCCGGCATTCGCACGCCGCTCCCGATCAAGCGCCTTGCCGACGCCATGCCCGCCCAGTACCGCGATCTGGTCCGGATACAGAGAATCCTGGAGCGTCACTACCGCGACATGCAGGACATCGAGTTCACGATACAGCGGGACAAGCTCTGGATGCTCCAGTGCCGGACGGGCAAACGCACGGGCAGGGCGGCGGTGCGGATCGCCGTCGAGATGGTGCGAGAGGGGCTGATCAGCCGTGAGGAGGCCCTTCGACGGGTGGATGCTTCCCATCTCGATCAGTTCCTGAGGCCGGTGTTCGACCCGCAGGAGCTCGCACGGGCCGAAAGCGAAGGGCGCGCCCTCGGCAAGGGGTTGCCTGCCGGGCCCGGCGCGGCCACCGGGCGGCTGGTTTTCAACGCCGAGGACGCCGAGGCCTGGGCGACGCGGGGCGAGACCGTGGTGCTCGCCCGGATCGAGACGAGCCCGGAAGACATTCGCGGCATGAACGCCGCCGCAGGCATTCTGACCCAGCGCGGGGGGATGACGAGCCACGCCGCGCTCGTGGCGAGGCAGATGGGAAAGGTTTGCGTCACGGCCTGCGGGGGGCTCGAGATCGACTACGTTACCCGAAAAATGAGCATCGGGGGACGGACCCTGAAGGAAG
>JAUYMQ010000194.1 GCA_030698575.1 Deltaproteobacteria bacterium | reverse complement strand
GGGTCGACGCCGGCACCGGCCCGCCGCGACCTGGGGCGGTCCCTACCCACGGCTCAGGTTCCCCACCGAGACCTCGGCCCGGGTCCAGCGCCCGAGCACCTGCATCAGCACGAATACCCGGTCGGGCCCCGACATCCCATCCACGATGGCGTCCAAACTTACTACACCTCGCTCCAGGTGCACCCTCTCACCCTGCTCGAACTCGCACTCCTGGAGCTTGATTAGCCCGTCCCGCCCCTCGCGCGCCCTCAGGCGCTCGATCTCAGCGTGCGGTAGAGGCGCCGGCCGCTCGCCCGTTCCCATGATGACCCCCAGCACCCCGAACGTCCCCCGCAGCGACACCCAGCGAGCTTCCGGGTGGCGCGCGAATACATACCCCATGAACAGCGGGCACCGCCGCAGGCGCCGCGCGCGGCCGCCACGCATCATGGCGTGCGGCGCGTAGCACTCGAACCCCTGGCGCTCCATATTAATGATCGCGCGAGCGAGCAGCTGCGGTCGCGCACGCACGACGATCCAAGACGGGGGTTTTTGATTCACCCGGTACCTTCCAAGAATCTAAGCAGCTGCGCCAACTGCTCGCCCATACCACCATGCGAATAACTGACCGAAGCGCCGCCGAACACCCCGGCAGACTCGTATTTTTTCACGACCATCCGGTAGTGCGCCCCACCGTGACAAAAAGCCTTTTTGAACGGCCATCCTGACAACCCCCGCACTAGTGCATGAGCTCGCTCGATCGCATAGTTCGCGGACAATTCCATCCCCCGGTCTTCATCCATCTTCTGGTCATAGGGCGCGATGACCCGGGTCGACTTGATGAGACCATGTTTGGCCGACAAGACCAACACCGGAACCCGGTGGAACCCGACATTACGTTTCTTCAACACCCGATACGCGGAACCATCATAAAGATCCACAGCGGGGATGGGGCGGTTCCGTTTACGTTTACTGCACGCCATAATTAGTAGGCGCCCATCACCCACCATACTTCCTCCGCGTAGGCAGGATCTGCTCTTCGATCTCGTACCAGTTTTTTTTGACTAAGGCGGTGATTTCCTCGGCGGGGACCTCAGGCCCGCCCTCTGCCAGCGTATACTGCCTCTTGATCTTGAGCAGCTCCCCCTTCTCGACGGTGTTACTGATGCCCAGCTCGTCCAAGCGCTTGATGCTCTTGAGCCAGTCGAGGCTGGCCGCCACATCGTCGATCCCGTACCCGAACAGGATGGGAAACTCGGCCTCTCGGTACGGCAGCCCGACGCGGTTCTTGTCGACGTAGGCGCGAACATTGATGCCCAGCGGCTTCTTGAGCCCCCGCACGGTCTTGTAGATCTTCCCCTTGGTCGATAGGTATAGGGCCTGACTGCGGTAGAAGCGGACCGCCCACCCGCCCGACTGTTTGGTCCCCCGCGCCGACGCGAAGGGGCCAATGTCCGCGCGCACCTGCGAGATGAACATGAGCGTAACGTTGGACTTCTCGACCAGGCTAGTGATCCGGCGAAACAGCTGCGACATCTGCTTGGCCTTATTGCCCCCAAACGTCGGTTCGTCGAACTTGCGCGCCAGCTCGGCTCGATCGGAGAGTGAGTCGAGCGAGTCGACCACGTAAAACTCAGGCCGGCGGGCCTTCGCGGTGACCGCCTCCAGATCCTCGTAGAGGTCCTCAACGGTCAGTATAGGCGCGTCCCCGGAGCCGAAGTCGATCTTATCGACGTCGACCCCCAGGGTCCGCGCGTACGA
The DNA here is from genome assembly GCA_030698575.1 of Deltaproteobacteria bacterium. Taxonomy (GTDB): domain Bacteria; phylum JAUYMQ01; class JAUYMQ01; order JAUYMQ01; family JAUYMQ01; genus JAUYMQ01. The sequence goes on along the minus strand of JAUYMQ010000194.1, from coordinate 3,945 downwards.
GGGGATAAACGCCTCCTCGACGTCCCGGAAGCGGGCCTTGCCCTTCGGGTACTTCTGGAGGAAGTTCGCCATCGCCTCGGTCGCGAGGAGCGTCTTACCCGATGAAGAGTCGCCGATGATGTTGCAGACCTTCCGCTCGGCCCAGCCCCCACCCAGGGCCAGGTCGAGCAGAACGCAACCGGTCGGAACGAAGTCGATATCATCTTTCGGCGCGGCGAAATAATTTCCACCGCCGTCGACCCGACCGCCGGCTCCGCGCCGGCTCCGCGTTCGCTCAACCATCACCGCGTACTTTCACCCGGGTTAGCGCCGCCTAAAACGACTAACGTCGGTTTCTGCTCCCGACCGACCGGGACCGGCCGGCGGATCGCGAAGGGGGAGCTTCTTCCTCGACTTCCTCCTCCTCGACTTCTTCTTCTTCGGCTTCCTCCTCGGGCTCCTTATCGTCCCGGGCCCGCTTGGACGACGACGTCTTCTTCCTGGGGTGACGGCTCTCGACTTCCTCTTCTTCCTCGGGATCGAGCTCCGCGTCCTTCTCCGACACCTCCGCGTTGATCATCTTATCGAGATAGTCCGAGTCGTAGAAGTTGAGCACATCCGGGATCGGGTTCTCCTGGATATACGTGAGCATCTTCTCCTGCTCGCCCTCGTCCCCCATGATGGGGGACGACTCGCGATCGACCGCCATGCCAATGTAGCGCGTGTTCAGGCCCTTGCCGGTACGCGTGAATAGGATGTCGTACCCCTCGTCCGGGTGGTCGATGAGCAGGACCTTCCCGGTGCGCTTGTTGTGGCACAGGGCCGCGATATCCCGGTCCATCGACCAGGACATATCGAACAGCATCGGGGTGGACTTCTCGTCGTCCCGGTCGAGGATCCAGACCGCGACCCGGCGCTGCGACTGCAGCTGCTTGGCCTCGTCGTCTTCGCCGGACGCCTTGGACTCGCGCGCCAGCTTGCAGATCGGGCACGGCTCGTTCTTCATCTTCTGCGGGCACAGGTAGGTCGACCGGTCCGGCCCGACGAAGGCGTGCACCCAGATGTCCAGGCCGTAGTGGTCGTGGTCTTCCCAGGTCGGTGGCAGGATGCGAATGATGTTTTCGCCGTCCTTCGGACGCCACCGGTCGATGCCGGAGCGAATGATCGAATCGAACTGCCCGCCCTTCTGCTCGGCGCGCTTCTTCACATCATCTCCGGTCCGCGGATGATACTTGAATCCGGAACCGGGCTTGCCCTTACCTTTCTTCTTCAGCATCTGCCTTCTCCTCTAGCTGCTCGAGCAGCCGTCTGTTGTAATCCGCCTTGTTGTCGAAGAATGCGCGCGTGGCGATCCACACCGCAACGTAGAGCCCGACAAGGCCCACGAACCCTACAGAGATCAGAAAAATCCAATCCACTTCAAACCTCGATCCCGACAGCTTCTTCCTACTATTTACGCGCGTTCCGCGCCTCGCTCATGCGAGCGCGAGCCTCGGCGGCATCTCGGGTTCGCACTGCGCCCGACGCTGCGTTATGCTCGGACGCCGTGTAGTAGTTAGCCACGTAGAGCCCGGCCAGATCCTTGAGCGCATACGAACGCTGCTGGAACGCCTCCTTGAGCGCCGCCAACTTGCCGACCGCCTCACTGCGCCGCGCTAGACTCGCCTGGGCCTGGGCGACCCGCCCGTCAGTCTGAACAGTCGCCCGTATCTGCCCCTCCGTGATCTTTTGATCATCCCTCTGGGCTCGGCCGCGGACGCTCAGATCAGCCTCCGCCTCCACGTCCTGCAGCGCCTGCTTGGCGGCATCCCGGCGCGAGATCTCCAGCGCGTAGGCATTCGCCACCCGGTAGAACATCACCGGCTGGTCGCGCAGGGCCCTCTCAAGCGCGTGCTCGTCGATGCGCAGCGCGTCCTCAAGCTCACGAAAGTCGTCGTAGTCTTCCACCTCGGGCGCCTCGGCCTCGGACGCGGCTCTCTTAGTTGTTATTCTCTTAACCATTTTTACTCTCCTCCATATAAAGCGCGACCCACAGCTACCGCCAGCATCGCCCGGTCAGCGCCCGCTGCAAACGGCTCAACGAACGGTTCGAGCAAAGCCAAGATTGTGCACGCCTGCTTATCACTGGCAGCGCGTCGGAGCGCACCTCCCAGGTAATTACATACCCCTATGCGAACCGACTCCGGCGGCTCATCCGCCAGCGCCTCAAGTAGTGCGGCGGCTCTGGACCACGAGCCTCCCCGCATGAGGAATTTACAGAGTTCAGCAACTCCATCCGACTCGCGCGCATCACGCAGCAGCGCGGACGCCTCCTTACGGCTCTTGGCCTCCCGGCACAGGGCCATGTTGACCAGCATCTGCCGGGGCGAACCTTCAGCCTCGCGGATCACCGCGTCTCGCACCTCGGGCAGGAGCTTGATCGCCTCGGCCTCCGCGACCCGCGCGTAGAGCTTGCGCATCTCCGTCTCGGCGACCAGCCTGAGCGTCAGAGCCGAGCACCGGGTCTTGATGGTCTGGGGAACCTTGCCCGGCTCCGTCGTGCATAGGAACCAGGCGACGAACTCCGGGGGCGCCTCAATCACCTTGAGCATGGAGTTCCACGCGGCCTTACTCAGCATGTGGGTTTCGTCAACTATAATGACGCGCCACTTGGATCTGCCGAACGGGCGGTACTGGATGAGCTCCTGGACCTGCCGCATGGAGTCGATGCCGGTATGGGTCGCCGCATCGATCTCGAGCACGTCCTTATCGGCGCACCCCAGGGCGCGGGCTGCAATGCGCGCCAGCGTGGTCTTGCCGGTGCCGGATGGGCCGGACAAGAGGAAGGCGCGCGACTCTCCGCGCTCGATGAGCCCGGCCAGGGCGCGACAGACGGCCTCTTGACCGACTACCTCCCCGAACTTACGCGGCCGGTACTCGATATGCAGCACAGTCATATAGGACACCTCCTCGGCATGTCGATTCCATCATACCGGTGCGATGCGAAGACCCCGACCTCCTTCTGGGTCGCCCAGTCCTTCCCCACCGACATCTCGACCACGATCGGCGTCACCTTGGCCCACTCGAAGGGCACCTCCAGCATCTCGCGGATCACCGTAGGCGCCAACTCATCCACCTTACGCTTGGGCCAGATGAACGTCAGGTCGTCGTGGATCTCCATGTTCGCCTGGAATAAGTCGTGATCAATCTTGGACAGTCGCGTCATGGCGTCGAGCATGATCTTGGCCTCATCGGCCTGGATGGGGCTGTTGATGAGCTCATTGTACGAAACCGGAGCGCGGCGGCGGTACCCCGCGTGCCCGGCAACGTACCCCAGCCTATAGTAGTCGCGCTGGAGGGACTCGTGCCACTCGGGGATGCCGGGGAACCGCTCGGAGAATATATCATCCAGCTTCTCGGTGGCCCGGACGGGCACTTCCAACACGCCCGCCGTCTTCTTGGGCCCAGCCCCAAAGAACCGGGCAAACACAAACCCGTGCTTGACGTCGTTGCGGTACTTCTTCTGGAGTTTTTTATCGCTGGCGAGGGCCCGAACCCCCTCCTTGATCCAGCGCGGGTAGATGCGCGCCAGGTGCTCCATGAAGTCGTGGTGGATGTCGTAGTCGTTCCAAAACGCGGCGAGGAGGGCGCGGTCGAGCGACTCCATGCCGACGTTGCGGGCCTGGATCTGCCCGTAGTCGAAGGAGACCACGACCTCATCCGCCGCCAGCGGGCGGACCAACCCCCGCACCTCGATGGCGTCGGCCGCACCTCGCTTGGGGTAGTTCTGATAGTTCACGTCGTCGGCGCTGGTACGCGAGGTCTTGACCCGGCTGACGTTGGTCTGCGGGTGAATGAGCCCATCGGCGTACACCCGCGGCGGCTTAGCATCGCGCGACTCAAGCCCCCCTCCGATCTCCTCCAGCCCGTCGCGCCGCAGCGCATCGAGCTTGCCCCGGGTTATTTTATCGGCGACCGGAGTCACGT
>JAUYMQ010000190.1 GCA_030698575.1 Deltaproteobacteria bacterium | reverse complement strand
TCGACGCGCTCTGGGTTGCGGCCCAGGAAGATGACCTCGCCGGAGCGCATAGCGGTCTCGATCGCGAAGCGGGCCGCCCGCATGACCTGCCGATATGTCGGGGTGCTGTGCTTGTCGGCCACGGACTGCAGGGCCACCAGGTCGGCCTCCAGGATGAGCTCATCCCGGTGGGGTGAATTCTTCGGGCGCTTCGCGCCGGCGGCCTTCGAGAAGGGGTTGAGCCGGAGCCATTTCCACTCCCCGATGGCGACCGAGCAGGCGGCGGAGCAGAGGTTCCACTCCCTCCGGACGGAGGCCCCTTTGACAGGGCGTGAGACGCCCGCCACGCCCGCCACGCCCTCCAGGCGGCGGTCGCGCCATTCGGCCACGTGGGCGCTCGTGAGGTCAGCCAGGGGCACCAGGGCGATCGGGTCGCGCTGCAGGAGTCCTATACGCACGAGCTCCCAGCGGGCGCCCTTCTTCGTGGGGGAGATCTTGTCGGCATACCGCTGCAAGAGTTCGCCGAAGGTCTTGTCCGGGGTCTCACCCCGGTGGCCTGCTATAATCTCGGCCTCGGTCCGCGTCGCCCAGGCACGGGCGGCGGCCTTCGACTCAAAGGTTTCGGACGCGCGGACGCCCTTCAAATTTACGTGTGCCCTGACCCTGCTCCCGCGCGACTCAAACGACGCCATGACCCTCTGGGGTGAATTTGGGGTGAATTGGGGTCAGAATATACCACAAATAAAGCAGGTGCTAATCAGCTTTTCGCTCTGGAACGATTATGTTTTGCTAGGCGGAATGTGCCGAGGAAGGGCACCCCGTGTGGTTATGTAATCAACGGCTTGCGCAGCTGCGGGGTGAATCTGGGGTGATTTCTCGTTGCAAGAGCCTGTTGTTTTTAATCACAAGAGTCTGATGCGGGCTCGACCCATAAATAATCCAACGCGGCGCCCTCCCAACATTCCTTGCCCTGGTCGTACGTTTTCAGAGCAACGCGGCTGGTGCCTCCCGCCGGGGCGTGACGGACAACGAGCACGGCTTCGCTTGTCTTATCGCCGGCGCTCATTTCGTCGGCTCCCCCTAGCGCCTTGCTCGCTTTCCTGATGGCATCGTTCAGATTATCCATGCCCGGATCACTCTTGATGTCGTTCGGCACCTGCTCCCAGTGGTCGATGACGTTGCCGAGAAGCACGTGAATGTCTATCGTCTCCGGGGGTACAGCATCGAGAAGACCCCCAACCACGTCGGTTACGTCGGCACCATCTCGAAGCCCTCCAAGCCAGCGGCCGTTGTCGAGGTAGAGAACCGCGCGAAGCACGCGCTCAAGGTCTTCCTCGCGTGCTGTTCGCCGGGTTGCGGAAGGGGTGTAGTTGCCAAGCAGCCCGTGAATGCCTATCGCCTCCGACTGAGCGGGGGCCGCATCGCTCATCGCTTGATTCATGCCTCTATCACTGATCCCGTGCTCCGGGTCAAGGAACATAATCGCTGCCTCGAATCCGCGTTGGCGGTGCTCGATCTTATCGGACTCCTGCGGGACCATCGCCTTCGGGTACTCCAAGCGCTTGACCTCGGCGCGCAGAAGATCAGCGGCGCGCTTGCAGGCAGCATCGTCGCTGAGCGTGGCGACGGCAGAAAGCGCAGCCGCCGCAGGCTCTGGGCGCGTTGTAGCCCATTGCGCATTGTTCGGGGCCGGCTCCGAGATGGATCTCAGGAGCGGCATGTGCTTCTCTACGGCGCGAATCAACGCCGTACCGGCTTGGACGCAGGCCAGTCGTGCCAATTCGTCAAGGGCCTGCTGTACGGTAGGTGTGCCATCGCTCATCGCTTGATCTCCTTGGCGTCAACATAGACAGGGACGTACTTCATGCCGAGTGTTTCCTCGCGGTCCTTGTCGGCGTTGAATTCCCACACCGCGCCGTCTTTGTGAATCCACGCCATGCCAATACGCCGCATCTTTGGCTGGGCACCACAGGGCGCAACGAAATCCGTCATTTCACCGCCCACTGCGCGACAGCGAGTGCCCGCCACCTCGGCTGCCCGCCCTCGGACATCTTGACGGGGGCGGGGAAATTTTCGACGTGCCGGGTGCGGCGGAGAAAGTACTCCTTGCTCTGGCCGAAGTAGGCCGCGCACTCGGCAGCGTCCCAGATCCGGAACTCGAAGGGGACGTCGATCACCGGGCTCTCCTCTCGGGGCCCGTGTAGTTGGGGTCGAGGCCTTTGCGCCGGCCGCCGACGTTGTAGTCTCGCGGCTTGCGCTCGCGCTTCTCTGCCACCGTCTTCGGGACATCATCGTTCTCGATCACCTGCTTGAAGAGCGAGCGCGACGCCGAGTGGTAGATGACGATCCCCTCCGGATACATGTACCCCGGCACGGCCGCGCTGCCGCCGAGGCGTAGCTGTTCGAGCGACTGGTCGGCGTTTCCAAGCGGACCGATAAAGATCACCGGGACGACGCCGCAGCACGCGGGCCTGTTCGGATTCAGCGGGTTCCAGCGTGCGGTATTGAAGAGCGCGAACCGCTTCTCGTTGAGCCCATAGCCGCGCTGAATGCCAAAGCCATACCACTCGCCGAAGTGGTGCCCCTCGCCGAGCGACGCGAGCTCATGCGCGTGCTCGTGGACCCAGGCCGCGAACCCGAAGTTGTCGTCACCCGGCGTGATCCAGCGCTGGCGCGAGCCGGCGCGCAGATAAAACGGGACGCCGTCGATCTCGACCT
>JAUYMQ010000164.1 GCA_030698575.1 Deltaproteobacteria bacterium | reverse complement strand
CCGCGTACCAGAACACGGCATCGGTCGGGAGCATGCGTGGTGGAAGTTCGGGGGACTTCCCCCGGACCGGATTCCTTCTGCTTCGCGCGGCCGGTGACATGGATATCCTCCGTGGCTGTCTGGGGGGGCTTGCCTCACTGGCCGGCCCTGTTTTCTAGCTGTGTTTTCTAGCAAAAACCGTGCCTCCCCCTCCCGGCCGGAACGCCGCTCCGAGGCGCAGGCAATCACTCGCGAAATTACCCTTCTCGCCGAACGTTCTCAACCGGCCCCTTGCAGTTTCTGCAACTTGCCATCGGCCCTCCCTCTGATACGCGCACATCCTGCAGCGCCTATCCGGATTCCACTCGAAACTGAACGAGCTTCAAATTGCGTCGCGATCGCAAACCACTTGCAATTTATATGGAATCCAGCCTGCGCACGCCGGATTTTCCGGTTTGCAACGGCCGTGGCACGCTCCGTGCTTGTTCGACTTCCAAGCGACAGACAGTTTTCCCGCCGGGAGCCCCTTCCGGGGCAGCGACTATGACGATTAAGGAGGGACACCGGAGATGGCCGCGAAATACAGCGCAGTGGTGGAGAAGACGCTCGACCACATGGCCAACATGCGGGCGGGCAAATTCGATCTTTCATGGATGAACGCAAACCCTGACGGCTGGGGGACGAAGGTCAAGGCTTCGCCCGTCGGCATCACACTGGACAATCTGAACTCGGTCTCGCCCTACGGCGACATCCCCGAATACGGTTCGTCGATCGGCAGCATGGCGCCCCGCGGCTGCGAGATTCCACCCGAAACCCCTTCGCTCGGCATCTACGACATCAACGAGAAGGGGCTCGTCTGGGCGGACAACGTGGCGAAGCTCTATGACGAGGCGGTTGCCCGCCAGTGGAGCTCGACGCGCGACATCCCGTGGGATCGCCTCGAAGAGCTGCCCGAGGAGATGGAGAAGGCGATCTGTCAGGTCTGCACCGGCCTCACCGAGGTCGAATTCATCGCGGCGGACCTGCCGGCCAAGTGGCTCTGGCGGATCAACCATGACTTTCACGAGGTGAAGCTCTTCCTCGCATCGCAGGTCATGGACGAAGCGCGGCATCTCGATGTCTTCCGCAAGCGCGCCCTGGCCAACGGCGGCGGCCTGATGCAGGCTTCCCCCGGCTCTGAAAACCTTCTCCGGGCCATCATCGAGGCGCCGAACTACACGGTCGCCAGCTCTCTCATGCACATCCTTGCCGAGGGCTTCGTGCTCACGCTCTTCCGTCATGGCGAGTTCATCGCCCCCTCGGTGGTGGAGAAGAAAATATTCCGCCTCTGCATGCAGGACGAGGCCCGGCATGTCGCCTACGGCACGATGCACCTGAAATACTTCCTGAAGACCTACCCCGAGAGGGCGGAGGAAATTCACTCGATCCTCGCGATGGGCGAGCAGGCGATTTTCGCGCTCAATACCGAGCCTCAGAGCATCGAGCCGCGCGCCATCCTCGCGGGAGGCGGTGTCGACAACATGCACGAGGGTTTGCTGAAGACCTCCTATCTGTACACCAAGCAGATCACGGAGTACCTGCAGCGCCTGAAGGTGGCGGGCCTGGATCGGACCGAGCGGATCTCCATTCCGATCGAGCTACCGGTGGACTGAGAAACGTTTCTTCAAATCGGACACAGGCAGCGAGGGAGAAGAACATGCACGAATTCCCTTCCGAGGAGTGGTTCGTCGAGCTGCAGCACGCGATGGACGCCGAAGTCGACAAGTACAGGCGCCTGGGCAGCATCGAAATGACGCTCTACCTGAAGATGAATTTTGATGACGGCCATGACGAGGTCTACAAGATTGTTTTCGACGGCTACCGCTGCGCTGAGGTGAAGCGGGTCGAAAAGCCCGAACTCGGTCCCGGCAAGGAGGCCGCGGTTCTCGAGGGCGATTACCAGACCTTCAAGGACATGGTCACCGACATCATCAAGAACGGGGGAGCGGGCCTCGAGCAGACCCTGAACTACCTGACCCTCCCCGACGTGCCCCTGCGGGTCTGGTCGGAGGGGGGCGAGGCGCAGATGGACGTCGATCGGTTCTCCCGATTCAACGAGAGCCTGCAGCAATTCTTCGACGCCGGCGCGAGCGTAAAGACGAAGTTTCGAGCCTGAACTCAGGGCTCGATCGAGCCCCCGTCGCCGGCGAAGCGCGGCCTGCCGGCGGCGGGGGTGTTCGAAGCGGGAACCGATCAGCGACACATCGCAGTTCACACCCGTAGGACGACTTCAGAAGGGGGAGGGAAATGGCCCCACCACTCACACGGCGTGACTTCCTCAAGAGCGCATCGGCCACCGCGGCGATCCTGGCCGGCAGCGAGCTGCTCTCGCTTACGATGCTCCGTCCCGCATCGGCCGCAACGAACCCCCTCGAGCACTACCCCGACCGCGGATGGGAGAAGCTCTACCGCGATCTCTACAGCTACGACGACAGCTACATCTTCACCTGCACGCCCAACGACACGCACAACTGCTACCTGCGGGCCTACGTGAAGAACGGCGTGGTCACGCGCTGCGGCCCCAGCCAAGTCTACCACAAGGGGACGGACATCTACGGCACGAAGGCCAGCCAGCGCTGGGACCCGAGGCACTGCAACAAGGGTCTCGCCATCGTTCGCCGCTTCAACGGCGACCGCCGCGTGAAGGGGCCGATGATCCGCCGCGGGTTCAAGGAGTGGGTCGATCGCGGATTCCCGCGCGACGAGAAGGGGCTCCCGCCGGCCGAACTGTTCCGCCGGGGCGAGGACACCTTCCTGTCGGTGAGCTGGGAAGAGGCCGACAAGGTGGCCGCGCAGGTCATCGAGCACCTGGCCCGCTATTACAGCGGCGACGACGGCGGCCGGATTCTCAAGGCGCAGCAGTATCCCGACGAGATGGTCGAGGCCTGCGAGGGCGCGGGCACGCGGACCCTCAAGTTCCGGGGCGGCATGCCGGTGCTCGGCTGCATCAAGCTGTTCGGCCAGTACCGCCAGGCCAACTCCATGGCTTTGCTCGACAGCTTCGTGCGCGGCGTCGGCCCCGATGAGGCCAAGGGCGGCGTGGGGCTCGACAACTATTCCTGGCACACCGACCTGCCTCCGGGCCACCCGATGGTCACGGGGCAGCAGACGGTGGACTTCGACCTGGCCAACGTCGAGTACGCCAAGATGGCCATCTGCTGGGGGATGAACTGGGTCTCCACCAAGATGCCTGACGCGCACTGGCTCACCGAGGCGCGCCTGAAGGGCACCCGGGTGTCGGTGATCAGCACCGAGTACAACTCGACCTGCACCAAGGCCGACGAGGTGGTGATCATCCGCCCGGGCACCGACCCGGCCCTGGCCCTCGGCGTGGCCCGCGAGATCATCGAAGAGAACCTCTACGACGTGGAGTTCGTCAAGGGTTTCACCGACCTGCCGCTCCTCGTCCGCACCGACAACGAGCAGCTCCTGCGGGCAAGCGAGGTGATCCCGGGCTACAAGCTCGCCGACCTGAAGCGGACCCGGGTTCTGGCCGAGGGGGAAAAGATCGCGCCCTTCGCCACGAACGTGGGCCAGCCGACGGTCACCCGCGAGATGCGGGAGGAGTGGGGCGACTTCGTGGTCTGGGACGTCAAGAAGGGCGCCCCCGCGGCCGTCAGCCGCGACGACATCGGCAAGTACTTCATGGCCAGTGGCGTCGACCCGGCCCTCGAGGGCGAATTCGAGGTCGAGATCGAAGGCAAGAAGGTCAAGGTGCGGCCCACCTTCGATCTCATCCGCCAGCACCTGCGCGACACCTGGACCCTCGAGAACACAACCAAAGTTACTTGGGCGCCCGAGAGCGCCATCAAGAGCCTCGCGCGAGAGATCGCGAAGCGGCCCGAAGGGGTGCTGTTCGTCTGCGGCATGGGCCCCAATCAGATGTTCAACGCCGACTTGAAAGACCGGGCGATCTTCCTGGTGGCCGCGCTCACCCGGAATGTCGGCTTCCCGGGCGGCAACGTCGGCAGCTACGCCGGCAACTACCGCGCCGCGTACTTCAACGGCATGCCGATGTACATGGCCGAGGACCCCTTCAACCCCGAGACCGACCCCAAGAAGACCCCGAAGGTCCGGAGCTACACCCACATGCAGTCGGCCCACTTCTACAGTCACGGCGACGGGCCGCTGGAGGTGAACGGCCGGATCTTCAACGGCAAAACTCACATGCCGCTACCAACGAAGCTCCTCTGGTTCTCGGGATCCAACTCCATTCTCGGCAACGCGAAGGGGCATTACGACGTCGTGATGAACCTGCTGCGCCACCCGGCCTATCGCGCCAAGTCGATCAAGCCGCGGCTCATCGACGCCGTCTTCGTGAACGAGTGGTGGTGGACGGGGAGTTGCGAGTACGCCGACATGGTCTTCGGGGTGGACTCCTGGGGCGAGTACAACGTGCACGATATCACAAATTCCTGCACGAACCCCTTCATGCAGATCATGCCCCTCACAAAGATTGCGCGGATTCACAACACCCGGAGCGACACCGAGGTCTACGCCGGCGTGGCGAGAAAGCTCGCCGAGGTCACGGGCGACGGTCGCTTCAACGCCTACTGGAAGTTCATCGCCGAGGGGAAGGCCGTCCCGTACATCCAGCACATTCTCGATCACAGCAACATCAGCAAGGGATACCAGTTCGATGACCTGCTCGCGAAGGCAGAGGTGGGGATCCCGGCGATGATGATGGGGCGGCAGTACCCGAAGTCGATCGGCTACGAGCAGAGCGTGGAGAGCATGCCCTGGTACAACAAGACGGGGCGGCTCGAGTTCTACCGCGACGAGCCCGAGTGGACCGACTACGGCGAAACACTGCCCGTGTACCGCGAGCCGATCGACTCGACCTTCTACGAGCCGAACGCGCTGGTGGCCGAACCGCATCCGATGATCCACCCCAAGACGCCCAAGGAGTGGGGACTCGATCCGGAAGACCGAAGCGGCGAGACCCGGCAGGTGCGCAACGTCGTGCTCACTCCGGCGGCCCTCCTCAAAACCCAGCACCCACTCATGTCGAAGGGGTTCACGCACCAGTGGATCACACCCAAGTACCGCCACAGCGTGCACACCATCGCGGCCGACATCGACATCCTCTCGGTCTGGTGGGGTCCTTACGGCGACATGTATCGGCGCGACAAGCGCATGCCCTGGGTGGGCGAGGGCTACGTCGACATCAACCCCAATGACGCGAAGGGAATGGGCATCCAGGACGGCGACTACGTCTGGATCGACGCCGACCCGGAGGACCGCCCCTTCCGCGGCTGCCAGGAGCGCCCGGACGAGTTCAAGGTCGCGCGGGCGATGATGCGCGCGCGCTACTTCCCCGGAACCCCCCGCGGCATCGCGCGGACTTACTTCCACTTCTCGGGCGCGTCCTTCGGCAGCGTGCGCGGCCAGCAGGTCAACCCTGACGGGCTCGCGAAGAGCCCCGAGACCGGATACCAGTCGATGTACCGGTTCGGCAGCCACCAGAGCGGCACGCGCTCCTGGCTGCGCCCTACCCTGCTGACCGACTCGCTCGTCCGGAAGGATCTGATGGGTCAGATGATCGGGAAAGGCTTCTGCCCCGACGTCCATTGCGCCAATGGCGCTCCCCGCGAGTCCTTCGTGAAGTTCACCCGCGCTGAAGCGGGCGGCCTGGACGGCAAGGGAGTCTGGCGTCCCGTCACGCTGGGCATACGGCCGACCCAGGAGAACGACGCGATGAAGAAATATCTGGCTGGCGGCTTTGTGAAAATCGACAAGAGGAGCTGACTCCGATGCCCAAGGTATTCAACTGGCAGCTTGGCCGGGAGATGGATTACCCCTACGAGCAGGCACTGCCCGAGAAGCAGATCGGGATGGTGTTCGACACGAACAAGTGCATCGCCTGCCAGACCTGCAGCATGGCCTGCAAGATGACCTGGACCTCCGGCCGCGGGCAGGAGTACATGTTCTGGAACAACGTCGAATCGAAGCCCTACGGCACCTACCCGACCGCGTGGGATGTGGCGATCCTCGAAAAGCTCGGTCCCCAGACCTGGGAGGACGGCGTCTACACGGGGAAGACGATCTTCGAGGCCGCCGACGGCCTGAAGGAGAAGATGCTCGGCATCCTCCCCGACGATGCGGACTGGGCCCACCCGAACATCGGCGAGGACCAGATCGCCGGCGGCTCGGTGGCCCAGGGCGAGCACCTGAACGAGCCAATTCACAAGTTCTGGTACTTCTACCTGCCGCGCATCTGCAACCACTGCTCCTATCCCGCCTGCCTTGCCGCATGTCCGCGCAAGGCGATCTACAAGCGGCAGGAAGACGGCATCGTGCTCATCGACCAGAGCCGGTGCCGCGGCTACCGCGAGTGCGTGAAAGGGTGCCCCTACGGCAAGTCGATGTTCCGTCCCAACCACGAGACGTCCGAGAAGTGCGTCGCCTGTTACCCGAAGGTCGAGAAGGGGCTGCAGACCCAGTGCGTGGAGCAGTGCATCGGCAAGATCCGCGGGCAGGGGTGGATCAGCCTGGGCGACAAGGTCCGCGAAGATCATCCCATCGACTACCTGGTGCGTGTGCGCAAGATGGCCTTTCCGCTCTATCCCCAGCTCGGGCTCTCGCCGAACGTCTACTACATCCCTCCGATTCACGTTCCGGCGGACTACCTCGAGCAGATGTTCGGGCCCGGCGTTAAGGAAGCGCAGGAAGCCTACAAGAACGCCCCGAACGACGAGACGCTGCGGGGGCTCCTGGTGTTGTTCGGGAGCTCTCCCGAGATCATGGAGCGCTTCGAGGTCAAGAACGGGGTGGCCCGCGGATACAACCGGGAGAACAAGATGGTGGCGGAGGTTCCGATTACGGAGCCCCTCACGCTCCGCGAGGCCAAGGACATCCGCCTCGACGTGTATCGCATGGACGTCACCTGAACGAATACGATGGGAGGAAGCGAGCGATGAGAGCCGCAAGCCTGGCCGTCCTGTTTCTGTTCTTGTTCACCGCCTGCGGCGGGCCGGCCACCGAGGACGCGGGAGAGCAGGCCGCCCCCGAGCAACCGGCGGCCGAGAGCGCCCCGGGCATGAGTAACCAGATACGGGCCGCGTACCGCTCGGAAGGCATTCCCTACGACCCGGATGACAAGGCCTGGAAAGAGATCCCGGCCGCGCGCATTCCCCTTTCACCGCAGGGAATCATACCTCCGAACGGTGGCGGATCCGTGGCCGAACTCGGCGTTCGCGCTGCCCACGACGGTGAGAACCTCGCGATTCTCCTCGAGTGGAAGGACAAGAACGCCGACCGTGAGGTCGGGGTCGCCACGTTCCGCGACGCGGCGGCCGTGGGGTTCCCCGCCGTCGAGACCGACATGCTCCCCTCCCCTTTCATGGGCGATGAGGGCCACCCCGTGAACATCTGGCAGTGGACGGCCGACTTCGACGCCAACGCGCGCGGCATGAGCGGATTCGACGAGCGATACCCGCATACCGAAGGGGTCTGGATCTTTCCGCAGGATCCGGGCGTGACCCGCCAGGTGCGAGCTTGGCGGGGCACGGAACCGGTGATGGAGTTCAGTGCGAAGGGGTTCGGAACGCTCCAGCGCCACGACTCGCAGTCCGTCTACGGCCTGAGCCAGCATGGGGACGGCACCTGGCGAGTGGTGCTCCGACGCCAGCTCTCGACCGGCATCCCGGAAGACACGCTCTTCCGGCCCGGATCGGCCACGCACATCGTGCTGGCGGTCTGGAACGGATCGATGAATGAAGTCAACGGCAAGAAGTCGCTGACGATGAACTGGCTCCCCTTCGAGCTGGAGCCGACGATGGTGGCCGCGGCCACGGTGGCCCCATGATCCAATCGGACGGGAATCGGGACCGCGCCCACGTCTACGCCATGCTCGCCCTGCTCTTTCACACACCGGGGCCCCGCTTGCTGACGGAGCTCCGCGAGGAGAAGCTCGACGAGCTTCGCGCCGCGCTGGCACGGCTGGGCGCCGACAAGCAACTCTTCGGCGCGCTTGATGAACTGACTTCCTCCCTCGCGACCGCGACGGCTGAGAGCCTGGAGCGGTGCTACGCGGAAACCTTCGAGCCCGCGGGCGGCCTGCGCTGCCCGCCCAACGAAACCGCTCACACGGCCGATACGCCGCAGCACGCGCTGGTGAAGACCTTCGAGCTGGCCGACATCGCCGGCTTTTACCGCGCCTTCGGCGTGGAGGTCGAGCCCGGCACCGAACGCCCCGATCACATCGCGGTGGAGCTGGAGTTCATGCATCTCCTCGCAGTGAAGGAGCTGGTGGCGGGCCAGAGCGGCGGCCAGGAGGAGCAGGCTCAGATCTGCCGCGAGGCGCAGCGCGCTTTTCTCAAGGATCATCTGGGCAGATGGAGCGGAAGGCTCCGCGAGCGCCTGGCCATGACGGCCGAAGGGCCGTTCTACGCGGCCGCCGGGGAGTTGCTCGAGCGCTTCGTCGTATCCGACGCAGCCCGCTTGGGCTCGGACGCGGGAGAGCGGACCGCGGCGCGCACGGCCTGAGCCGAGGCCGCTGGCCGCGCGCGAGGGGGAATATGGTGAGGGGGTTCGTCCTTGTGGCGGCTCTGGCGCTATGCCTCGGCCCTGCTCGCGCAATCGCCCAGCAGGGCGCACCGGCCTATCCGCACCCCAAGTATCAGGTCTTGCCCTTCAACGAGGACTGGTCGGTCCTCGCGCACGAAGATCCCAACCGCCCCGACGATATCTTTGATCCGATCAAGTACATCGCGCTGACCGATGACGGAAAAGTGTGGGCGAGCTTCGGTGGGCAGTACCGCATGCGCCTCGAGGGGTGGACGCGCTTCAACTTCGGCGCGCCCCCGACGGCCGACGATGACGACGTGTTCGTGTTGAACCGCGCGCTCTATCATCTCGATCTCCACCTCGGCGAGCAGTTCCGTATTTTCGTCCAGGGGAAGAGCGCCTTCTGCACAAGCCGCGATCTGGTGGGCGGCTGTCGAACGCTCGACGCCGACGAATTCGATCTGCAGAATGGCTTCATCGACGCCATGATTCCGCTTCCGGCCGACGCCGATCTGACCATCCGCGTGGGGCGGCAGGAACTGCTTTTCGGCAAGCAGCGCCTCGCGAGTCCGCTCGACTGGTCGAACACGCGGCGCACCTTCGACGGCGTCTCGGCCATCGTGAAGGCCGGCGCCTGGACCGCCACAGGCTTTTTGACTCGACCCGTTACGGTCCTCAAGTACGATGCGAACGAACCGAACGAGGACGTGGACTTCTACGGCATCTACGCGTCAAGGACAGTTGCCCGTATGAAGGGGGGCTTCGATCTGTACTGGCTGGGCCTGCATCGCAACAAGGCAGGGTTCAACGGCACGACGGGTGAGGAGAAGCGCCAGACGCTAGGGGCGCGCGCCTGGGGAAAGATCGGCGACTCGGATTTCGATTACGACATGGAGGGGGCCTTCCAGTTCGGGACGATCGGCCCGGGGAACATCCACGCCTACATGGTCTCGACGAACCTGGGTTACACCTTCGGGGACACCCGCGGTAAGCCCCGCCTGTACGCCGGCTATGACTACGCGTCCGGCGATGGCGGCGTGGGCGACGCCGACGTACAGACCTTCAACCAGCTCTTCCCGCTCGGCCACGCCTACTTCGGATACATCGACACCGTCGCGCGCCAGAACATCAGCTCCCCGAACGTCGGCATTTCCTACGCGCCTGTCTACAAGGCGCTGCTGAAAGCCGAGTACCTTTACTTCTGGCGGGCCAGCGACAACGACGCGCTCTACAACGCCGGCGGCGGCGTGGCGCGACCGGGTTCCTCCGGGACCTCCCGCGATATCGGCTCCGAGATCGATCTGACGGCGTCCTACCAGCTCGACCTCCACACGCAACTCATCGGCGGCTACAGCCGCTTCTTCGCCGAGGAGTTCATCCGTCAGTCCGGCCCCTCGAAGGACATCAACTTCCTCTACTTCATCTTCCAGTACACGTTCTGAAATAAGTGGGACAGTCCCTCTTTTCACTTTGAAAAAACCGTGCCTGCCAAAGACAAAAAAAGAGGGACTGTCCCACTTATTCCTCTTCCAGATAGCGGATGACCTTGCCGACGACGATGGCGCCGTCGCCGAAGCGATCGCGGATGGCGTCGACCGAACGGATGAGGTTCTCCTCGCGCCGCTCCCGCTCCCCCTCGAGAAGATCCATCTGCGCCGCCTCGCGTGACAGCCCCGAGAAGTAGGCGCCCAGCAGCCGGACCTTCGCCCGGCCGCCGCGCTCGTCGTGAAAGAGCTGGCGGAACAGCTCCAAAGCTGCGGGAATAAGATCGGCATCGCGCCAGCTCGGGGCTTTGAGCGTGCGGGCGCGGGTGGAGGTCCGGAAATCGCTCGTGCGGAACTTGACGTTGACCGTGCGCGCGCGCATGCCGTGCCGCCTGAGTCGCGAAGCGGCCCGCTCGGCCAGATGGTGAAGCGTTGACTCCAGGAATTCGGCGTCGCCTGTGTCCTCCCAAAAGGTTGTCTCCCGACCAATCGATTTCGGGTCGCCACCGGGCTGCACCTCGCGTTCATCAATCCCCTGCGAGCACTCCCAGAGCCACACACCCGACTCCCCGAGCCAGGCCTCGAGCCGGGGCCGCCCCAGCCGATCGAGATCCCCGATCGTCCGCACCCCGCCCTCACGGAGCCGCCGCTCTCCGACCTTGCCGACGCCCGGGATAATCGAGATGGCGAGAGGCGCCAGGAAGGCGCGCTCATCGCCGACGCGTACCCGGCGCTGCCCATCGGGCTTGGCCAGGCCGCTCGCGATCTTCGTCACAAGCTTGGAGCCGCCGATGCCGGCCGAAGAAGGGAGCCCGGTCTTCCGGCGGATGTGGGCGCGTAGTTCCGTCACGGCTGCGTCGGGCGCGCCGTAGAGGCGTTCGGTGCCGGTGAGATCGAGGTAGGCCTCATCGATGGAAACGGGCTGGACGACGGGCGCGAAGACCTCGAGGATGTCGAAGACTTCCTCCGAGGCCTCGCTGTAACGTCCCCGGTGGTGCTGCACGAAGACGGCCTGGGGGCAGAGGCGCTTCGCTGTGCGCAGCGGCATGGCGGAGTGCACACCGAATTTTCGCGCCTCGTAGCTCGAGGCCGCCACAACGCCTCGCCCGTCGGGATCGCCCCCCACGACGACCGGCTTGCCGCGCAAGGCGGGATCGTGAAGGCGCTCCACCTCCACGAAGAAGGCGTCCATGTCGATGTGAACGATGACGCGAGCGGCGGGTTCGGCCATGCGTCAGTAGGTCCTGAGAATCCCGATCACGACCCCCTGGATGCGCAGTTCACGGTCGGAGACCACGATGGGATCCATTGCGGAGTTCGCAGGAATAAGCTTCACGCAGTTTCCCTGGCGCTGGAACTTCTTGAGCGTGGCGTCATGGCCGTCGATGAGCGCGACGACCGTCTCGCCGTTGCGCGCGGTATCGCGCGCTTCGACGATTACAACGTCGCCGTCGCAGATGTGCTCGTCGATCATCGAATCGCCCTTGACGCGAAGGGCGAAGGCCTTTCGCCTGCCGACGAGGTCGGCGGGGACCGCGATGCTGTCGGGGTTAGTAACGGCCTCGATGGGAGCGCCCGCGGCGATGGTGCCCAGGAGCGGAATGTTCACGGCGCCGGCCTTGGCCGGCGGCGGAGTCACCGTAAGCGAGCGGCTCCGGTTCCACTCCCGCGAGAGCATCCCCTTCGCCTCGAGGTTCTTCAGGTGCTTGTGGACGGTGGAGACGGACGAGAGCTTGAGCCCGCGTCCGATCTCCTCGAGGCTCGGAGCGTAGCCGCGCCGCTCGATGAACTCGCCCACGAAGTCGAGCACTTCTCTCTGTCGCTTCGTCACCGGCATGCGAACCCCCTTCAGCGGGCCCGTCGACCCGCTGTCGCTCCCTTGAATCCGTCCACAGATTGGGCGAAATTTTGGCGAAAGTCAAGAAAGATGAGCTTCGGAAAGCAGGTGGTCGGCGAGCCAGCACTCGAGCAGTGCGAGCGCCTCACGGGGGGCGGCCCCCTCCCCGGTCTCGAGGGCGATGGCGCCGCAAAGATCGCCGAAGGAGGCGCCGCCTCGCAGGTGATCGATCGCCGTGTGCTCGCGGAGGGGCATCGGCGCGTAGAACACGCGCTCGCGCTTGCGCCAGACGCGCAGGTGGGTGGTCTCCCGGGGCGCCGTTGCGCCGGCGACGGATTCCGTCCCTCCTTGGTCGTAGGCCTTGCGGATCGTCTGCACGGGAGATCCCAGGGTCAGGATCTGGAGCGACGGGCTCAGCGCGAAACGCAGCGTGCCCCACCGGTCCGGCGCAATCCGGGCCAGCGCCTCACGCGCCAGCACCGGCGCGTCGGGGGC
>JAUYMQ010000161.1 GCA_030698575.1 Deltaproteobacteria bacterium | reverse complement strand
CCCCCCGCCAGCCAGTCGCCCGCCAGCACCGCCAGCGCGATCGACGGGATGTAGAGCGTGCGTTCGGCGAGCAGCAGCGGCACGGGCACCAGGAGGTTCGAGATGGGGAAGTAGGTGAGCGCGGCCCAGGCGGTCATGGCGAAGCGCCGCGGCACCGACCAGGCGCGGATTGCGACGATCACACCGATCCCCAGCACCACCGCGCCCGCGGCCACCGCCGTCTCGAAGCCGCGAGGTATGGGGATCTGGTTGTAGTTGTAGTCGGGCGAGAGCGTGATGGGGAAGAGCAGCAGGCGCGCAATCTCCTGCAGCACCTTCAGGAAGGTCAGGAAGCGCACCAGGGCGGGCTCGCCGTAGAGCATCCCTGCGGTGACGGGATGCGCCAGCAGGTTGCCCGCGAAGGGCGTGCCGGTGGCCCAGTTGCGGAGAAGGAAGACGAGGAACCCCGCCGCGGCGCAGGCCAGGAAGGCGCGGACGACGCGGCGGTTGCCTTCCGGATCGCGAAAGCGGTGCAGCGCCAGCTCGGCGCCCAGGATCACGGCGGGCAGCACCACCACGTGCTCCTTCGAGAGGTTGCCGAGCACGAAGACGGCGATCAGCCAGGCCAGATCGCGGACGCGCCCATGCTCGCGGTAGCGCAGCCACAGCAGGAACCCCCCGATGTAGGCGAGCGAAGCGAGCAACTCCGCGCGTCCGACCACGCCCGCGACCACCTCCGTATGGATCGGGTGGAGCGCGAAGAAGAGTCCCGCCAGCGCAGCCCCTGCGAGCGTCACGCCCAGCCGTAGCGCCAGGATCACCACCATGGCCGACACCAGCGCGTGAAGCAGCACGTTCACCAGGTGATAGCCGAGGGGCGCTACCCCGTGAACGGCGTAGTTGAGCGCGTAGGTTGTAAGCGTGAGGGGGCGGTAATTCTGGATGTACCTGTGGCTGGGCCAGTAGGGGGTCGTCCAGATCTCCGGCAAGCGGTCGAGGCTGCGGATCTTCTCATTGGTTTCGACGATGACCTTGTCGTCAAATGTGAAGCCGTTCGTGAGCGAGTTGGCGTAGACGAGCGCGCCCGCCAGGAACACGAGCAGGATGACCCACCGCGTGGACGCGCGAGACGCCGGCGGCGCGCTCACGTGTGCCGCCGCGAGACGAGGCGCGCGAGGAGAACGAGCACCCCCAGGCAGGCCACGATCGCGGCTCCGGATGAAAGGTCGGCGTGGAACGACAGGAGCAAGCCGGCGAAGACTCCCGCCAAGGCAAGCAGCACCGAAACGGCGAACACCGACTGCAGCCGCCTACCCAGAAGAAGGCCGCCAATGGGCGGGAGGACAAGCAGCGCGAAGACGACGAGGATGCCCACCACGTGAATGGTGAGGGCAATCGTTACCCCCAGGCTCGCGTAGAGCAGGAAGCGCCACAGCCCGGTCCGCAGGCCGATCGTGCGCGCGGTCTCGGCGTCGAAGGATACGAATACGAAGCGCCGCGCGAAGAGAAGGTGCAGCAGGATTATCACCGCGAGCAGCGCCGATAGGAGCCGCACGTCCCCGTGCGTGGCCGTCAGGATATTCCCCTGGAGCATATGGTTGAGTTCCTCGGCCCCCTGCGCGCTCCGAGAGACCATGAGGATGCTGGCCGCCCAGGCGACGGCGAAAACGACGCCCAGAAGGGCGTCGGTGGTGATCAGCGACGCGCCCCGCCGGAAGGCGAGCAGAACCACCCCCCCAACCGCGAAAATGATCGCGGGCGCCGTCGCGTGGATGCCGAGCAGGAAGCCGAAGGCAATGCCGGCGGCGGAGAGCTGTGCCAGCGCCGCGCCGAGGAAGACCATTCGGTTCAGCACCACGTATACGCCGATTACGGCGCAGGCCGCGCCGGTGGCACAGCCCGCGAGGAGGGCCGTTCGCATGAACGGAAGCTGGAAGGTGTCGGCAACGAGGCTCCAGCCACTCATCGCTTCGCGGCCCCATGATCGGGGACAACCACGGCTCGGCCGAGGGCCTCTTCCACCTTCACGGGCACGCCGTACAGCCGCCCGAGCTTCTCCGCGGTGAGGACCTGGGCCCGCGGCCCAATCTCCATCCTCCCATGAGCTTCCATCAGGATGAGGCTTCGCACCGCGGCGGCCACCTCGTCGAGCGCGTGGCTGATGAGCATGACCGTGAAGGTCCCCGCCGCGTGAAGCGAGCCGATCAGATCGAGTACCGCATGCGAGGAGAGCAGATCGAGTCCGGCCGTCGGCTCATCGAGGATCAGGAACTCGGGATCCGCGGCGAGCGCGCGGGCGGTTAGCGCCCGTTGCTGGAGGCCGCCGGACAGATCCCGAAACATCGCCCCCGCGTGGGCCGCCAGGCCGACGCTCTCGAGGGCCTCGTCGGCGCGCGCCCGATCGGATGCGCCGACGCGCCCGAAAGGTCCCGCGCCAGGGCGAGCCATGAGCACGATGTCGCGGGTGGTCAGAGGAAAGAGCGGATCGAGATTCTTGCGCTGCGGCACGTAGCCGAAGCGCGGCGGGCGTCCTTCGGGGTAGACCACGTCGCCCGCCTGGGGGCGGAGGATGCCGAGGATCGCCCTTGCCAGCGTGGTCTTGCCCACGCCGTTCGGACCCACGAGACCGACGAAGTCGCCGCGCGTGATGCGGAGATCCATGTCCTTGAGGATTCGCTTGCGCCCGTAGCCGAAGGAGGCGTTGCGCATCTCGACGATGGGTGCCGGCTCGGAGGCGTGGGCGATCACCGGGCCTCGTTCCCGGATCGGCGGGCACCCCGGCGGCGAAGGCGCGGCAGCGCGAGAAGGGCGAGGAAGATCCCCGCGCCCCAGGCGCTGAGCGCCGGCGTCTCGACGGGCGAACCCTGATCGAGCCGCCAGACGAAAAGCCCGCGCTCGAGATCGCTGCCGATGATCGTTCCACTCTGGAAGTAGGGGTAGACGCTCCAGAGGCCGTTGTAAGCGGCAATGTTGTCCGTGGGATAGGTGTCGAAGTAGGCGATCTCGGCCGGCGCCACGGGATCCGAGGCGTCGAACACGCGCAGGCCGCTTCTGTAATTGGACTCGAAGATGAGATCGCCCTTGGTATAGAGATTGTGATCCCGGGCGGTGTTCCCGTTGCTGAAGATGGCCGTCTGGAAGGGGTTGGCCAGATCCGTGATGTCGATGACTCGTGTCGTGGTGGGGGTGCCCAGCGTCCCCTCGTCGACCTCGTCGT
>JAUYMQ010000157.1 GCA_030698575.1 Deltaproteobacteria bacterium | reverse complement strand
GCCCCCGCCTCCGCCAAATCCGCCGCCGCCTCCACCGCCGTGGAAGCCGCCTCCTCCGAAGCCACCCCCGCCGCCTCCCCGCCCACCGCCGCCCCGGGCGAAGGCCGGGCTACCCGCGGCCAGCACCGCCGCGATCGACGTGGCCACCAGGGTTATCCGCATCCCGGACATCGCCCGGGTTTCTCTCGCTTCTGTGTGCTTCATCGCCCGGCCTCCTTCACCTTGATGAATTCGATCTGACTCGCATCCTTCGGGACGACCGCCGCGAACTCCCCGTCGGCGAGTTTCGCCTTGAGATCCCACCCGGTGAAGGTCGCCGAGTACTGCGGGGCGCCCGGAAGGGTCTTGTAGGTGATGACGACCTTCCGCGGGACGACCGGGTTTCCTTCCTCGATCCAGATCTGCCAGTCGGCGTTCTTCTGCACGAAAGCGAGATGGCGGCAGGCGATCCCCCCGACATCGTGCGTCCCGAGATCGATCCCGTAGCGCACCTGCTTCATCATGGAGTCGTAGGGCTGGCTGTAGGCCAGGTGCGAGAGCGGGAGCGTGAGCGCGTAATCCGCGACGAGTCCGTCCAGCGCAGAATCGATCTGGGAGCCCGCCTTGACGCTCGAGTAGACGTTGTGAGGAATGTCCACGAGCGTCGCGGTCTTGCCGTCGTACCAGAACTCCTTGGCGCTCAGGTCATCCTGATAGGCGACGTACATTCGATCTGGCCGCCGGACGAAGGCCTGCATGGCGCCCGCGTACTGGATCTTTTGCCCCGAGGGGAGAACGTCGTCGAAGGTGATCTCCGCGTGGAACTTGAAAGCCTTCGCCTGACGAAGGGTGTCGCCCATCTTGTGGAGGAGCGCGTCGGCCTGCTTGTCGACGACGGGCGCGCCTTCAGCGCCAGGCTTCTCGTTCCCGGCAGGCAGCACGGGGCCTGCCGCGAGAAGAACCGGTAGGGCGATCAGGACCAACCCCGACGCAACCAGTCGTGTGCGGAGGCGACCCATCCATGATCTGTTCATGCGAGTTGCTCCTGTCGAGGATAACCCTCTTGGCGTTCGGCCCTCATATTTACTCGCTGGCCTTGTTGTTGCGCTGGCCCTGCTCCGTCAGGAGCTTCTCGTCGGCGGGCGTCAGCTTCGGGCGATCGATCTTGAGCGTGAGCTTGTTGAGCTTGCCGGTGAACTAGAACGGCACCTGGTAGTACTGGTCGTCAACCGGCGTGCCGGTGTCGGCGCCGACGTCGAAGTTCTCGTCCCACTGGAGGATGAGCGGGAGCGTGCGCTCCATCTTCTGGGTGGCGACCGCCTTGCCGTCAACCTTGAGCACGCCCGTCCCGGGCTGGCCGATGCCGCTCAGGCTGTTGAAGGCAAGCGTGCCCATGCCGAGGCCGTCGTACGTGAAGTCGAATTCAACCGTGTGCTTGCCGGGCGAGAGCGCCTCGGCGCCTTCCCACCGAATCCGCTTCAGGTCGACCATGTTCCAGAGGAACACCGGCTTGCCCTTCAGCACGTAGAACCCGTAGCCGCCGAACCGCCCGCCCTGCGTTACGATCACCCCTTCCGCGCCACCCTGCGGGATCTCCACTTCGGCCTTGAAGTTGTAGGAAGCGTTGAGGATGCTTGGCGCGTCGCCGTTCGGGGTGCCCGTCAGCTCGCCGGCAAAGGTGAACTCCGTGCGGCCCGCTGTGATGCTCGGGCGTGGCGTGACAAGCCGGCTCGCTATCGAGGCGTCGAGCGGCAGCACCTGGTACTTCTTGGCCTCGACCCAGAACATGTCCTGAAGCTCCTTCAGCTTGGCCGGGTTCTCGGCGGCGATGTCGTTGGACTGCGTCCAGTCCTTGGTCAGGTCGTACAATTCCCATGTCGCCGTGGCGGGATCCAGGTTGGCCGGCGCGAAGGTCACCCATGGCGGTCGCGTCACCTTGCCGCTTGCAATCCACCCGTCGTGATAGAGCGCGTAGTTCCCGAACATCTCGAAGTATTGCGTCTTGTGGGTCGAGGGCGCTTTCGCGTTGGCCTTGTCGAAGGTGTAGGCCATGCTCACGCCCTCGATCGGGCTCTGCGGGATGCCGTCGACCATTTGCGGCGCAGGGATGCCGGTGGCCTCGAGGATCGTCGGCGCGACGTCGATCACGTGGTGGAACTGGTGGCGGACACCGCCCCGGTCCTTGATACGAGCGGGCCAGGAAATCGCCACGCCCTGACGGATCCCGCCGAAGTGCGAAGCGATCTGCTTGGTCCACGAGAAAGGCGTGTCGAACGCCCAGGTCCATGGCACCGTCATGTGGTTATAGGTCTGGTCGGACCCCCAGACGTCGTAAAAATCCTTGAGCTGGACCTCGACGGGCACCTCGATACCGTTGAACATCGCGACCTCGTTCGGCGTGCCCGTCATCGTGCCCTCGGCGCTACTGCCGTTGTCGCCGCTGATGTAGATGACGAGCGTGTTGTCGAACTTGCCCATGTCCTCGACGGCCTGGATCACGCGGCCGATCCCGTGATCGGTGTAGGCGAGGAATGCGGCGTACACGTCGACCTGCCGGAGGAACATCTTCTTCTCGTCAGCGGTCAGCGCTTCCCACTTCTTCAGCAAATCGTCCGGCCAGGGCGTCATCTTCGCGTCTTGCGGGATCACGCCGAGCTTCTTTTGGTTGGCGAAGATCTCCTCGCGCAGTTCGTTCCATCCCTTGTCGAACAGGTGCATGTCGCTGATCTTCTTGATCCACTCAGGCGTCGGGTGGTGCGGCGCGTGCGTGCCGCCCGGCACGTAATAGACGAACCACGGCTGCTCCGGCGTGACCGTGTTGAGGCGGTTCATGTAGGCGATGGCCTCGTCGGCCATCGCGGTGATGAGGTTGTAGCCGGGGTTGTCGACGAAGGGGAAGATGGGCGTCGTGTTCCGGACAAGGTTCGCCGGCTGCCACTGATTGGTGTCGCCGCCCATGAACCCGTAGAAGAACTCGAAGCCCATGCCGATCGGCCACTGGTCGAAAGGCCCGGTGGGGTTTGCCTGAAAGGCCGGCGTGTTGTGGTTTTTCCCGAACCAGGAGGTGCGGTAGCCGTTGTCCTTCAGGATCTTGCCGATCGTGGCCTTGTCGCGGCTGATGATGCTGTCGTAGCCGGGGAAGCCGGTCGCCTGCTCGGAGATGACGCCGAACCCCGTGGAGTGATGGTTGCGCCCCGTGATGAGCGCGGCACGCGTCGGCGAGCAGAGCGCCGTCGAATGGAAGTTCGTGAAGCGGAGCCCTGCATTGGCGATGCGATCGAGCGCCGGAGTCGGGATCACGCCCCCGAAGGTGCTCGGCGCGCCGAAACCGACGTCGTCGGTCATGATCAGCAGCACGTTGGGCGCGCCCTTCGGCGGCACCACTCGCGGCGGCCACCAGGACTTCGACTGCGCGGCGTTGGGCTCGATCACCCCGCCGAACTTCGGATCGGGCGCGGGGAGCTGCTTGCCGTCGATGCTCGTGGTGGCGCTCGGAGAGCCCGGTGCGCCGGGCGCCGGCTGCCCTATCGCCGGGGAAGCCAGCGCGAGCGCCGCGAGGGCGAGCACGCAGAACGCCTCTGATGCGAACGTTACGATCTTCATGCGGTGTATCCTTCTGGATGACGTCCTTCGAGATGACTCTCCGGTCGCTGCCGGACGGTTCATCTTGAGTCGTGCCCATGAGAGGGCAGTCTCGATCAAAATCGGTTTGGAAGACGGGTGTGTAAAGGGCCCAACGGCTGCGCGACAGCTGCGGTGCGGTCGCGTCTCCCGGTGTGCTTGCCGGGTAACACCGCGACGGAACGCCCCTGTGGCGGACGACCTGACGCCGGGAACCCTGGTGTCGGAACTTGTATCAACAGATCCGGGTGTTTGTCCAGAGGGTGTTCCCGGCGAGTGGGCGGGGGGTCTGTTTCGTTACCGGGGCGGGTAACCGGCCCTATCGAATGACGGTGGAATGATGAATGGTTCCTGGCGATCGCTTGGGGACGGGCGCAGCGAGGATCCCGCGCCGGATGAGCGCGCGGGTGATCTGCCGGTGGTTCTCGAAGTGCAGTCCGTCGATGCCCAGGCGGCGCGCCGCCTCGACGTTGGTCGGCACGTCATCGATGAACACGCAACGGCTGGGGATGAGAGAATAGCGTTCGAGTAGTATTTCGAAGATCGCCGGATCGGGTTTGATGAGGCGCTCGTGCGAGGAGACGACGACGCCGTCGAAGAGTTCGAGAAACGCCGGCCGCTGCTGCATGACCTCCCAGGCTTCCCGGCTCAGGTTCGGGAGCCCGTAGATCCGCAGGCCCGCTTTCCGGACTTTGTCCACCACCGACACGCCCGAGGGGAGGGGCCCGAGGAAATCCTTGTAGTGTTCGAAGAAGCGCCGAACGCCCTCCGCCTCGTCGGGATTGGCCTCGGAAATCCGCGCCGACGCCCCGGCCTCGGTGACGAGGCCCTGTTCAAGCGCTCGCCAGTGCGGACCTGCGAAGATGGCGCGGCGCACGCGCAGCGCCCGGGAGGGATCTCCGAGAAGCGTTCTTGCGATCTCGTCCGGCGCGAAGGCCGTCAGCACCCTGCCGAAGTCGAAGATGATCGCGTCGTAAGCGTCCAAGCGTCCAGACCTCATCCGGCGAACTGAACCACAACTGTGTATCTGATCGGCCGCCGCGCCCGCCGACTTGACGGATATCGGGATCTGCTCAAGCTTTGGGGCGCCGCAGCAGCCTGCGGTAGGCGCCGATGAACCCGCCGATGACCGCGCCCCCCACCATCGCCGTCGCCATGCCGGCGGCAATTCCGAGGAGCGACCCCTCCCGCGCTGCCTCCACCGTAACGATCACGCCGGCGTAAGCGAGGCACCCGGCGAGGGCCCCGTAGCCCATTCCCTGGCTGAAACCCGCGAGCAGCAGCCGGAGGTCGCCTACTGGCTCATTCATGCCACTGCTC
>JAUYMQ010000150.1 GCA_030698575.1 Deltaproteobacteria bacterium | reverse complement strand
CTCACCGCGACGGAGTTCAAGCTCCTCTCTCATCTTGCGTCGACCCGGGGTCGCGTCCAGACCCGCGACCATCTTCTCGACACCATCTGGGGGGACCAAACCTACGTCACGCCCAGAACCGTCGATACACACTTGAAGCGTCTCCGGGAGAAACTCGGCCCGGCGAAGAACTTCATTGAAACGGTTCGCGGCGTCGGGTATCGGTTCAAGGATGACCTCAACTGAGGAAACGGCCGTAAAGGCGCACGCCGATCGCCCGCCCCCCCCGTCTCGCCTTTCGCTTCACTGGAAGCTCATCTCGCTGTTCGCCCTCCTGCTCGGTGGGGGGCTTGTGCTGCTCTATCTCCTCAGCGCCGAAATCCTTCGAGAAAGCCTCCTCGCCGAGACCGAGGCCAACCTGCGTCGTGAGGCCATCGCGGCACGAGAGGCGGTGCTTTCACTCGACGATCCATTCGATGAGAAGAAGGTCGACGGCGCGGTAGACGGCCTCGTCACGGCACGAGGCGCCCGCATCACGGTGATTCGCGAGGATGGCACCGTGATTGGCGACTCGGTGCGCAGCGGCGAAGATCTGCTTGCCATGGGAAACCAGTCCGACCGCCCGGAGTTCAGATCAGCCCTCGAGGGAAAGAACGCGAGCAGCCTGCGCCCGCAGACAGCCGGGCGCGCTCCCGCCACCTACGCATCCCAGCTTTACCAGGTCCGGAACGGCAAGCGCGGCGTCATCCTTGTGGAGCTCCCCCTCCTCGGATTCGAGGACGCCCGGGACCAGCTGCGCCAGCGCTTCATCCTTGGCGCTTTCGTCCTGTTCGTGCTGATCCTCTACGTATCAGGCCGCGTGATGAACCGGGCGACCCGCGACATCCAGGCGCTCGGGCGAGCGGCGGTTAGCCTCGGCGGTGGGAGCTTCGGTGCGGCGCCCGCCATCGACAGGGACGACGCCATTGGCGACCTGAGCAGGACGCTGGACGGCGTGCGAGAGAAGTTGCGTGATTCGACGCGTCAGATCACCGACGAGCGCGACCGGTTGCAGGAGATCCTCGGTGCGATGGAGGAAGGCGTGCTGATGATCGACGAGCAGGGGACGGTTCTGCTCCTGAATCCGGCGCTTCAGCGGCATCTCGATCTTCCGCCGGAGCCGATCGGACGGAAGCTCATCGAGCTCGTGCGGAACTCCGATCTGAACGCCCTGGTCCGCGAGGGCCTCGAGGAAGGCAAGGCGGTGACCCGGGAGGTCAATCTGGAGCGAAAAGGCGTGGATCGGACGGTGCTGGTTCGGCTGGCGCCCGTCCAGGGTCACCAGCGTGGCCGCGGCGCGGTGATCGTCTTCCACGACATCACCGAGACGCGGCGCCTCGAGCAGATGAGGCGGGACTTCGTCGCGAACGTCTCCCACGAGCTGAAGACGCCTCTCACAGCCATCCGCGGCTACGCGGAAACCCTGGCCGAAGCGCCCCCGGACGACCCGGCTCAGTCGAAGACCTTCGTCGAGACCATCCTGCGGCACGCCAAGCGGCTCGGCACGCTGGTCGAGGACCTCCTGGAACTGTCTCGAATCGAGAGCGGACAGGCCATGCTCAAGCCTCAGCCGGTTGATCTCCGGAACTCCGTCGATCGCGTCCTTCTGGCTCTGGAGCCGAACGCCGTGGATCGCAGGGTCCGCCTGATGGTCTCCCTCCCTTCTTCCTTCCCCGCGCTCTTCATCGATCCTTCCGCTCTCGAAACGATCCTGCGAAACCTCATAGACAACGCGGTGAAGTATGTGAACGAGGGGGGGCGCGTGGAGGTCCGCGCCCACCTCGAGACCGATATGGCGCATGTCGAAGTGGTCGATTCCGGTCCCGGGATCCCGACGGAGCACCTCACGCGCATTTTCGAGCGCTTCTACCGCGTCGACCCATCCCGGTCGAAAGCGCTGGGAGGGACCGGGCTCGGCCTCGCCATCGTCAAGCACCTGAGCCAGGCGTCCGGCGGCCGGGCCCTGGTAGATAGTGAGCCCGGGCGCGGCAGCGTGTTCACCGTCGTCCTGCCCCTCGCGCGCGCGGGGGGGTCTCCCAACAGACTGTGATGGCCTGATCTCGGAACGCCTCCCGGCCAGAGTTCATCCAGACTCCCACTTCCCGTCACCTTTTCGCCATCTACCCGTATCACTTTGGCCCGCGTCGAAGGTCCCTGATTCGCAGGCGCCAAGCGAAACTATGCGCCCCCGGGCGCGGTTTCCAGAAAAAGGAGAGCGATCGTGAAGCCATCCCTCACCGCGCGGTGGCCCCGACTGGCGGGTCTCGGCTGGCTCGCCCTGGCGGGCGCGCTAGCATCGGCGCAGACCGTCGCTGCAGCCCAGGTCTCGGAAGAGATCGAGTCGCTGCGGAGCGAATTCCGGCAGGAGCTGGCTGCCGTGCGCCAGGAGAATGCGGAGCTTCGCAACGAATTGACCGAGTACCGGACCACGCGCGCCGAACAGAGCAGGCGGATAGACGAGATAGAACTCCAGATTGATGAGGCCGAGGGCCTCACCTCCGGCTACGACAAGGGGTTCTACATCAAGTCGCCGGATGACAAGTTCAAGCTCAAGTTCGGCGGCTACATCCAGTTCCAGGGAAACGTTTACGAGAACGATAACATCCCCGACCGCGCCCAGCCGGTCTTCAACGACGGCCTCAACGGCGTGAACCGGGACAACACCTTCTTCCTGCGGCGGGTGAGACTCAAGGCCTCGGGCCACATCTACAACCCGAAGCTGACCTTCGCCATCCAGGCCGATTTCGCCGCGAGCGCCCCCATCCTGAGAGACGGCTTCATCGCCTACGCCTGGAACGACCATTTCCAGGTGAAGATGGGGCAGTTCAAAGCGCCCTTCTCGATCGAAAATATGACCTCCAGCTCCGATCTCGAGACGATCGAGCGATCCGCCATCGTGGATCTTTTGGGCCTCGACCGCCGCATCGGCGTGCAGGTGGAGGGGGAGTTCCTGGAAGGGAAGCTCGGCTATGCGGTCATGCTGGCCAACAACCTCGGCTTCGGGAGCGAGGGCCGGAACAGCAGCGCGTCGAACGACTCGTTCGCGTACATCGGCCGCATCCTGGCCCAGCCCTGGAAAGACAGCGGCAATAAATGGGTGAAGGATCTCCAGGTTTCTCTGGCGGGAGCCACAGGCCTCAACGGCCCGCCCAGCGGCTCTTCCGGCATGACCGTGAGCGACATGATCAGCACCCCGGGCCAGAACCCGAGGGTGTCCATGACGGTCCCCTACATCGGGGGGCACCAGAACCAGGTGGACGCAGGCATCTCCTGGTTCGTGGATCGCTGGCATCTGGTCGGCGAGTACATCTGGGCCAATGTGGACCGCCGCGACATCCCCCAGACCGACGTCTATCCCTTCGGGGCGGTCAATCTGAATCCGGCCAAGATCAACGGCGGCTACCTTCAGCTCTCATATATCCTGACGGACCGACCGGGGATGACGCTGGTCCCCGTGATCAAGTACGAGGTCATGCACGTCAAGGACGACGAGCGAATCGAGACCGTGCTCATCAATCCGACCACGATGGAGATGGGAAGGGTTGCGCTCGGCGACTACAACAACGACGTGCGCGCCTTCACCGCCGGCATCACGTGGTTCATCAATCCCAATTTCAAGATCATGGGCAACTGGGTCTACGAGTCCGTCGGCGATGACCTCATCGGCTCGACGCGCCTGCGCCAGGGGGAGAACCGCGATCAGAACATCTTCATGATACGCTCTCAGGTGAAGTTCTAGCCCGCCGGGGGTTCGCGTGCGCTGGTTTCTGTCCTGCCCCGCAAGAGTCGCCTTCCTTGGCGTACTTCTCCTCACTTTCAGCAGCGCGGTCCCGGCGCGGGGCGGGACCGGCGATGGGCCTCCGCCCCGTGCGCAGCTTATGATCTCCGGTTCCGGCTGGACGGGCTTTCTCGTGAAGGCCTGGGCAAGGACCTACGAGGCCGACCACCCGGACGTGCGGGTCAAGGTGCGTGGAAGCGGAACGAACTCCGGCATCTCCGCCATCCTGAGCGGCCAGGCCGAGATTGCCTACGATCAGCGCCCGTTGAAGTCGAGCGAGTTCCGGGACGCACGGGAACGTGGAATCGTTCTCGCGGAGTATCCGGTCGCCCTCGACGGAATCGCGGTCGTGATCAACCCCGCCAATCCGGCCGTGCAGGCGACGAAGGCAGTCGTGGCAGGGATCTTCGCGGGTGATCTAGACCAATGGGCGGATCTCGGAGGGCCTCGTCACAAGATCAGCATCTATTGCCAGCGGCCGGGAAGCCAGGCCGGTGTGCTCTTCCAGGCCGTCGTTCTGGGAAAGAGAAAACCGGCTGAGGCGTGCCAGGTCGCGGCGGGCCCGGAAGCCCTTCTTCGCGCGCTCGAGAAGGACCCCTACGGAATCGGTTACGTCCGCCTCTCGGACGTCAAGGGAAAAGAGGTCAAGGTGCTGCCGATCGGCCAGGGGAAGGGGAAGGCGCCGCTCAATCCCATGCGGTCGGGCGGAAACTGGATCAATCAAGCGATCGTCTCCGCCGGAGAATACCCGCTGACCCGCACGATCTATCTCCACGCCGCACGGCAGCCACGTGGAAACGTGAAGCAGTTCCTGGACTGGATCCTCGGGCCCGCGGGGCAGCTGCTCCTCGTGAAAGAGGGCTACATTCCCCTGCCCGGCCAGTTGCCGGCGCCCCCGCCCGACGCCTTTCACTGAGCGGGGGGCGGCGCGAAAATCATCCTTCCCCGGCGCTCGAAGCGGCCGGCGGCACCGTCACTATCTCCCCCGCGTCGATGAACCAGAGCTCGAAGCGCGGCTCCTGGGCGAGGCCGAGCGCCTGGCTCACGCCCTCCACGTAAACTTGTCCCTGGCCCGCGTACGCCTCGGCGCGCGCGGCGAGCGCAGCGCGGTCCAGCCCCGTATCGGTCTTGTAATCCGCAACGACAATCTCCTTCGACTCGGGGTCGCAGTAGAGCAGATCGACCGTGCCCGCGCGGAACCCGACCGCGCCCGTCTCGCCCGCGGGCGGAAGAAGGAGCGGCGTCTCGCGCGAAAGGATGTGCGGCCCGACGGCCCGCAGCCGTTCGAGAAGCGGACCCGCTGCCAGAGAATCCAGGAGCGCGCGTGCGCGCCCGATCGCGGCGTCGCGGATGTCGGGCGAGGCGACGGCGGCCACGATGGCGGGCAGCTGCGCCATGAGTGATCGCAGGTGCGCGGCCGCGTCGCCTTCGAGATCAAGCATCTCGAGGACGCGATGAACGGCCGTCCCCGCCGCCATGGCCGCGCGCCGGGCGCTGTCGGCCGCCGGCCCGCGACGACGGATCGGCCAGCCGTCTTCCTCGCCCTCGCCGCCGTGCGCCTGCGCGGCCAGGCTCTCGCGGATCGCCTCGTGCGCGTCGGCGGAGGCGGGCGCCGAGAACGGCCGGGAC
>JAUYMQ010000146.1 GCA_030698575.1 Deltaproteobacteria bacterium | reverse complement strand
TCAATGCACTCTTGCTGCTCGTCACCCTGGGCCTTGCTTATTCCTGGGTGCAGGTCCGGAACGCGCGGTTCCACGCGGATCGCCTGTCAATCAACGGACCGCTGGATCTCGCGCGCATCCAGCAGGAGGCGCAGTCGGCTTCCGCGACGGGCGACGAGCTGGCCGGGTTCTTCGACCTCGATCTCGGCTGGACCTGAGGCCCGCGGGCGCGGAGCGGCCGGGGCCGGCGAAGAGGCCATGCGGACAGACTGGGAGGCCCACTATCTCGACGGCCGCACGGCCGCCCGCACGCCCGTGCGGGTGCGCCTCAGCCAGGTCGGTTTCCAGTTCGCGCCCGAAGGCGGTGCTGCGAGCTGGTGGGCTTACAGCGAGGTCCGGCTGCAGCCGGGTTTCCAGGCCGGCGATCCCGTCCGCCTCGAGCGCGGAGGGGAGTTTCCCGAGATCCTGCTCATCCGCGATCCCGCTTTCCTCTCCACTCTCCGCCAGTTTGCGCCGGACCTCTCGGCCCGGCATCGTGATGCGTCGCGCCGCCTCGGATGGGGAACCGTCTCGCTGATCATACTGGGCGCGATCCTCGCCTGCGCGCTCATCGCTCACTTCTGGGTCATTCCCGCGCTCGCCTCCTTTCTTGCGCCGCGCATTCCGATCAGCTGGGAGGAGCAGCTCGCCGGCTCGTCCCGCGAGGCGCTCGCGCCGGCGGGGAAGCGCTGCGACGATTCCGCGCGCATGGCGCCGATCGAGGCCATCGTTGTGAAGCTCGCGCGGGTCATCCCGGAGGGCGGTCACCACTTTCATGTTTTCGTCGTGAACGAGCCGGTCGTGAACGCCGTGGCGGGGCCCGGCGGGATCATCGTGATCTACCAGGGGCTGCTCGATCGCACCGATAGCCCCGAGGCGCTGGCCGGCGTTCTGGCGCACGAGATGCAGCACGTGGCGCGGCGCCACATTATGCGGATCTTTCTCGAGCATGCCTCGTCGAGTGTTCTGATCGCCGCGGCGACGGGGGAGGGGGGCGAGGCGCTCACCTTCGGATTGCAGAACGCGATGATGCTGGGCTTTCTGCGTTACAGCCGGGAGCACGAGGCCGAGGCCGACATGGCGGGGTTTCGCATGATGGAGGGAGCGGGGATCGATCCTCGGGGCATGATCGGTTTCTTCGAACTGCTCCAGAAGGAAGAGTCGGACGCCCCGCCCGGGATGCTCACGTACCTTTCGACCCATCCCGGCACAAACTCGCGCATCGCGAGCCTCCGAAGCCATCTGCCCCCGGGGGGCACGGCGTTCGAGCCGCTTCTGCCGGGCATCGACTGGAAGCGCGCCCGCGCCGTCTGCGCCGGGGCCCTCGCCGCCGGGGCAGCTGGCGTCGTCCCGGCTTCCTGAAAATACCTTCCAGTTCAAGCGATTACGTTCAGACTTTCCGGCTTTCCATGAGGAGCGTGACGGGGCCGTCGTTGACCAGTGCGACATCCATCATGGCGCCGAAGCGCCCGATCTTCGTCGGCGCGCCGATCTGCCGGAGGGCGACGGCGAAGGCCTCGACCAGAGGCTCGGCTTCGGCCGGCGGCGCGGCGTCCATGAAGTTGGGGCGGCGCCCCTTCCGCGTGTCGCCCAGCAGCGTGAACTGGCTCACCACGAGCGCCTCTCCGGAAACGTCCAGCAACGATCGGTTCAGTTTGCCTTCCTCATCGGCGAAGAGTCGCAGCTCCGCGCAGCGGCGGGCCATGCGGGCGGCCTCGTCGATCGTATCGCCGCGCGCCACGCCGACAAGGATGAGCAGGCCGGCGCCGATGGCGGCGATCTCATCGTCGCCGACCGAGACCGAGGCGCGGCGGACGCGCTGGACGACGGCGCGCATGGCGTGTCGAGCCTCCTTGCGGTTTGCGAGTGAAGGGCCGGTGATCAGGGTGCGCCGGCTTCCGCCGGCTCGGGAACGCTGTCAATTGCGGGGGGCGCGAGGAGACCGGGCGCCAGTTCGCGAATCGTGTCCTGGAGATTCTCCAGGGTAAAGGGCGTGAGCAGGATGTCACGCTCGCCGGCGGCGTCTGTCAGGCGTCCGGTGTGCTCGCCGTGTTCCTCGTTGGCGGGACCAACCCGGAGATCGAGAACGGGCTCGCCGCTCTCTCCTTCGAGCAGGAGCGACAGCTCGGCGTCGAAGTTGATCTCGTTCCCGCGCGGGGGGGCGCCGTCGTGCCGCAGCTCGCCCAGAAGCGCCAGGAGCACGGGGGCGTCGGGCGGCGTCTTGCGTTCCCTGTCAGCGGGTGGCGCGTCCATTTGTTTCCACGCATTACCCTCCTTTTCGAAACGCACCTTCTTCTCGCCCGCCTGCAGGGTGATCGCGTACACCGTGGCGGCGTCGGCGCGAAGCAGGGTCTGATCCTCGAGGGCTGCCGCCGAACGCGGCAGGCGGTCGAGGTAGGTGGCGGGGAGCGCGACGATGCCCGGAGCGGTCGATCGCGCCGCGAGGACGGCGGGCTCTTCCGCGTCCCCGGGCGGGCCTTTGAATCGCGCCTCCCACGATTTCCCCGCGCCCTCGAAGGTCACTATCGCGTCGGGCTTTCCGAGCCGGTAGTCGTCCGGCTCCACCGCCTCGTCGGTCACGAATCGATCGACGTTCGTCTCGCTCACCGTCGCGATGAGACCATCCACCGCGGTATCGCTCACGGGGCGGGCTCGCTTCGCGAACCGCCATTCCCCGTTCTCTCGATGGAGGATCACCCGGGCGTCGTTCCACTGGACGCTGATGCGCTCGATGGCCGATCGATCCAGTGGCATGAGGCGCCGGTCGCGCAGTCCATCCAGCCCCAGGTCCGCCTGGTTGTAGGTCGCTGCCGCAACCAGGAAGATGCCGGGGGCGCCCGGAACCCTGGCGTAGCGGGCGTCGCCGGTGATGTTCTCGCCCCCGAACTCCATGGCGTGCGAGGCGTCGCGGGCCAGGAGCGAAAGGCGGAGAGAGGGCTTCTCGAGGCCGTACTCCGAGGGATCGAGATCGCCGCCCTCGAGGGTTCGGAGCTTTTCGGCGGCGAGGGCCGCGTCGATGACCACGCCGACCGCTTCGGGATCGGCCGCCACCTGCATCGGCGCGACGATGCGCCACGCGGCTGCTCCGGCCAGATTGCCCCCGGCTTCCGGCGCGCCCCCGGCGGCCCGCTCGATGCGGATTTCAGGGTGGCCCGCGCGGCGCAGCGCGAGCCCGCTCACGGAGCCCTTTTCGATGTCGAAGACCCGCCTGGCGTGAGCCGCTTGCTCGGCGTTCTGTTCCTGATTGCGTGTCGAGAGCAGGTACGCGCCCCCCAGGAGGAGGGCGAGAATCAGGTAGGCCAGAGCGCCGCGGCGGCTCATCGATTCTTCCGCCGGCTACGCCACACCATCAGGCCGCCCAGCAGAACCAGCCCCGGGCTGAGCGCGAAGCTCACCAGAGTCAGGGCCTGGCCCTGCCCGGCGGTCATGAAGAGCGGCGCGCCCTCGCGCTGGCGGCGCTCGATGAGAACGGGGTTCGCCTCTCGCGCGAGGTACTCCAGCGTGTTCAGGAAGAAGTCGGCGTTGCCCGAGAGGCCGAGATAGGCGTCGGCGATGAAGTCGCTGTCGCCGAAGACGATCACCCTTCCGCGCGCCGCTCCTTCCGCTTCACCGTTCCCATCGCCCTCGTTCTCCTGAGACGATCCCTCCGCCGGGACCTGCGCGGGCACATCGCGAGGCGGCAGCTCCGACAGAACCGCCACCGGAACGGGGCCCGGGATGTCGGTTTCGGCCTGGAACTCGACCACGCCCTCCTTGATCTCCGACGTTCCTCTTTCGCCCCACGCAGCCTGGGACGTCGAGGCGAGGCGCGTGACGGTAATTCCCGGGGGCGCGGGCGACAGGGGCTCGATCGATCGGGCCTCAGGAAAGAAGGTTGCGACGTTGAAGCCCGCCATGAAGCTGTCGGCGTTGTACTCCATCACGACCGGCGTGGTGTAGTCGCCACCGAACATCCGCGAAAACTTGTCCACGATGAGATCGTCGTCGAGTCCCACACCCCATTCCTTCAGCAGCTCCCGGAGCCCCGCGTCGTTCTCCGGATCGAGCAGAACGATGAGCGCGCCGCCGCCGAGCACGTACGCGCGCAGTAGCTCGATCTCCGGCTCCATGAAGGGCTTCCTGGGTCCGCCGATGATGATCGCCGCCGCGTCGTCCGGGATCTTCTCGGCAGTGATGAGCGTCAACGGCTCCACGGGGAAGTTGGCGCCCTGGATGTCGCCCCGAACCCCGCTGTAGGCTTCATTGGTGGTTCCTTCCAGCGGATGCTCGCCGTGACCCGCGGTGAAGTAGACCTTGCGCTCCCGGTCGAGAAGCAGCTCCCGCAGGCCGTTTGTGAGCGCCTGCTCGGTGGCTTCGGTCACGTTGTGGCTCTTTCCCCCGGCAACGAGCACGGTCGTGTCGAGGCTCCGGACCTCGTACTGCTTCGCTAGCGAGAGGTTCCGCTCGGCATCGACCATCTCGTAGGTGAAGCGCCGTGAGGCCACGCGGCAGTTCTCGAGAAGATCGCGCAGGGCTTCCGGCCCGCCTCCCTCCCGCGACGGGAAGGCGATGGCGTGAACGTCGGTCTCGAGGGAGGCGAGCACCTTCCGCGTCTCTTCCGAGAGGCTCTGCGCGCCCACGTCCGTCAGATCGATGCGTTCGGGAAAGCGGGCCACGAAGAGGCCGGCGAAAACGAGCACGGTCGCGAAGGCCAGCATGGCCAGCGCGGTCTGAGATCCGGTCCGGACGCGGCGAGATCGGCCGAAGGGCATCGCTTAACCCCGCCAGCGCATCGATTCGAGCACGCGCAGCGTGCCGAAGAGGAAGAATGCGCAGAAGAGCAGGTAGAAGGCCACGTCGCGCGTGTCGACAACACCGCGCGTGAAGGCGTCGAAGTGCTCCAGGATTGAAAGGTATGAGAGCGGTCCGCCTCCGCCGCCGCCGGAGAATTGCTCGACGACCCCGATGAGCCAGAAGGCGAGCAGCGCGCCGAAGGAGACGACGGCTGCGACGATCTGGTTCTCGGTGAGCGACGAGACGAAAATGCCCAGGCAGAGGAACGCGCTTCCGAGGAGGAAGAGCCCCGTGTAGCTCGAGGCGATGACGCCCGGATCGATCGGCGTGAGGCTGGAAAGAAACGCTACGCAGGGGAGGGTTCCCGCGAGCACGATTCCAAAGACGGTGAGGACGGCCGCCAGCTTTCCGAGAAGGGTCTCGAGATCGCGAAGAGGATAGGTGAACAGGAGCTCCAGCGTGCCGGTCTTCCGTTCCTCGGCGAAGGCGCGCATGGTGAGAAGTGGCATCACTAGCAGCATCACGACGCTCGTGTCGTGGAAGAGCGGGGTCAGGACCATCTCGGTCCCGTTCAGCTGTGAGGCCATCATGGGATCCTGCGCCTGGAAGGAGAAGTAGCCGTAGGCCAGCACCGAGGCGAAGAAGAGATAGCCGAAGATTCCCAGGAACACGAAGGCCACGACGTAGAAGATCGCCGACTGGAAGTAGGAAGCCAGTTCGCGCCGGTACACCGCCAGGAAGCCGTTCATGCGACCTCCCGCTCGTCGGTGACGAGATGCAGGAAAACGTCCTCGAGAGTCACGTCCCCCGCGCGCAGTTCGAGCAGATCCCACCCCCCCTGGACCACGGCCCGTGCAACCCCGGCCCGCAGGTCGTCCTGGCTGTCACCCTCGATCTCGAATGCGCCGCCCGCTTCCGTTACCCGTTGCGCGCCCGGGACCGCCGCGAGCGCCCCGACAATCTCTTCCCGGGGGCCGGTCGCCCGGACGAGGATCTTGCCGCTCCGCCCCATGCGCGAAACCAGGTTGGCCGGCGTGTCGCTCGCCAGCACGCGCCCCTTGTTGATGATGATGACGCGCTGGCAGACCTGGCTTACCTCGGGAAGGATGTGGCTCGAGAGCAGGATCGTGCGGTCGCCCGCCAGCCTCTTGATGAGCGAGCGGATCTCGATGATCTGCGTGGGATCGAGCCCGATGGTCGGCTCGTCGAGGACGAGGACGGGCGGGTCGCCAATGAGCGCCTGCGCCAGCCCCACGCGCTGGCGGAATCCCTTCGAGAGATGTCCAAGGATCCGGTCGGCCACTGACTCGATGCCGCAGAGGGACAACACACGGTCGATTTCATCCCCCCGCTTCGCGGAACCGAGCCCCTTGGCGCGCCCGGCGAAGGTGAGGAACCGCCGGACCGTCAGCTCCGGATAGAGGGGATTGCTCTCCGGGAGGTAACCGATGCGCCGGCGCACCTCGAGGGGACGCTCGGCGCAGTCGATTCCGTCGACCAGCGCCGTGCCCGAGGTCGCGGGCATGAAACAGGTGAGAATCCGCATGGTGGTCGTCTTGCCCGCGCCGTTGGGGCCGAGAAAGCCGATCACCTCTCCGCGCTCGATGCGGAACGTGACGTCGCTGATCGCCGGGACGTTGCCGTAGGTTTTATTGAGGCCGATTGCTTCGATCATCTGCCAGTCACGACCCAGTGGGTCCTTGCGGCGTCGCGCCGCGGGGGAGCGAATGCTCCCCGAGAGAGCGCGATCTTACGGACGAGGCCCCGCGGTGTCAACCCTCGCGCGCATGTCATTGCGAGCCCCGAGGTCCCGTGCGAAGCGCGGGCCGAGATCACCTTGAGAGAGCCCGACGAAGCAATCCCCAGGGCGGCGCCACAAGCGGGGGGATTGCTTCGTCACTTCGCTCCTCGCAATGACATGCGGCGGCGGCGGTTCGCAATGACAGACGGAGCCAGTCCCAGTCGAACGGTTCATGCGGCGGCATTTTTTGGTATGTCTTTAGGAGCGCGGGCCGCCTCGGCCCGCCACATCGGCACGGAAGGAGGCAGTCATGTCCGGGCTTGCGAAGAAAGAGTGCGTT
The DNA here is from genome assembly GCA_030698575.1 of Deltaproteobacteria bacterium. Lineage (GTDB taxonomy): Bacteria > JAUYMQ01 > JAUYMQ01 > JAUYMQ01 > JAUYMQ01 > JAUYMQ01. The sequence goes on along the minus strand of JAUYMQ010000146.1, from coordinate 6,140 downwards.
CCCTGCAAGGGAGGCGTTCCTCCGCTCGAAGGGAAGGCGATCACCAATCTGCTGGCCGAGGTGGAGGGCTGGGAGGCGGTCAAGGGGCATCACATCACACGCGCTTACAGCTTCAAGGATTTCGTCACCGCGCTGGACTACGTGAACAAGATCGGCGGCATTGCGGAGCAGCAGGGGCACCACCCCGACATCGTCCTCACCTGGGGAAAGGTGCGCGTCGACATCTGGACGCACAAGATCGACGGCCTTACAGAGAGCGATTTCATCCTGGCCGCAAAATGCGACGAGGCTTTCGGCTCCGCTTGAGGAAAGAGGGGGCCACGCCGCGGCGAAAGGCAAGATGAGCGAAAAGACTTCAGGACGAAAGCCCAACCGGCTCATCCACGAAACGAGCCCCTACCTGCTTCAGCACGCCCACAACCCGGTGGACTGGTATCCCTGGGGCGAGGATGCCCTGCGGCGGTCCGCCGAGGAGAAGCGGCCGATCCTTCTTTCGATCGGGTACAGCGCCTGTCACTGGTGCCATGTGATGGAGCGCGAGTGCTTCGAGGACGAGCGCATCGCCGCGCTCATGAACGAACACTTCGTCTGCGTGAAGGTCGACCGCGAGGAGCGGCCCGATCTCGATGACATCTACATGGCGGCCACCCAGGCCATGAACTCGGGGCAGGGCGGCTGGCCGATGACCGTCTTTCTCACGCCCGAACAGGAGCCGTTCTTCGCCGGCACCTACTTCCCGCCCGTCGACGCCCATGGCCGCCCGGGCTTTCCCACGCTTCTCACCCGCATTGCCGAGCTGTGGCGGAGCCGGCCGGAGCGCCTGCGCAAGCAGGCCGCCGAACTGACCGCCAATCTCGCCGCGCAGACCCGCGCCGCGCCGCCGCTTCCGGTCGGCGCGAACGAAATATCGGAGGCCGCGGCGCAGCTCGCACAGACCTTTGATCCGGAGCACGGTGGGTTTGGCGGCGCGCCCAAGTTTCCGCCGTCGTCCTCGCTCTCGCTGCTGCTCCGCCACCACCGCCGCACGGGGGACGAAAACGCGATCCGCATGGTGTCAAAGACCCTCGACGCGATGGCGCGGGGAGGGATTTACGATCATGTTGGCGGCGGTTTCGCCCGCTACGCGACGGACGAGCGGTGGCTGGTTCCCCACTTCGAAAAGATGCTCTACGACAACGCCCTGCTGGCCCGGGTGTACCTGGAGGCGTGGCAGGCGACGGGCGATGCGCTCTTCCGCCGCGTGGCCACCGACGTGTTCGACTATGTCCTGCGCGAGATGACATCGCCCGAGGGGGGCTTCTACTCGAGCACCGACGCGGACTCGGAGGGCGAGGAGGGGAAGTTCTTCGTCTGGACGCCGGCCGAGGTCGAGGCCGCGCTGGGCCCCGAGGAGGGACGCCGGCTTTGCGCCTGGTTCGACATCACGCCGGCAGGGAACTGGGAGGGGAAGAGCATCCCGAACGCGCCTCTCCCGCTCGAGGAAGTCGCGCGAACGCTCGGCATTCCGCTGGCCGAACTCGAGGCATCAATCGCGGCCGCGCGTGAAAAACTCTACCGGGCCCGGGCCGCGCGCGTGGCGCCCGGGCTCGACGACAAGATCCTCACCGCCTGGAACGGACTCATGATCGGCGCCATGGCCTTCGGCGCCTGGGTGCTGGGCGAGCCCCGCTACCTCGAGGGGGCGCGACGCGCCGCCGACTTCATCCTCGGGACGCTCCTCGGGCCGGAGGGACGGCTGCTGAGGACCTGTCGGGAAGGCAAGGCGCACCTCGACGGCGTGCTCGAAGACTATGCCTACCTCACGGGCGCGCTCATTGATCTCTACGAGGCGGGCGGCGGCGATCGCTATCTGGACGCGGCGGAGGATCTCGCGGGGCGAGTGCTGGCCGAGTTCGAGGATCCCGAGTCGGGGGGCTTCTTCGCGACCGGCGTCCACCACGAGAAACTCATCCTCCGCCGGCGTGAGGCGATGGACGGCGCAACTCCCTCGCCGAACGCGGCGGCCGCCGCGGCGCTGGCGCGACTCTCCTTTCACTTCGATCGGCCGGAGCTTCGCGCGTCGGCAGAGCGGGCGCTGGCGGCTCACGGAAAACTGATCGGGCGCTTTCCCCGCGCCTTCTGCGCGAGCCTCGCCGTGGTCGATCTGCTCCTCGATGGACCCGTCGAGCTGGCCTTCGTCGGCGCAACCGGCGACGCCGCGCTGGAGGCGCTGCGCGCCGAAGCTGCGCGCCCCTACCTGCCAAATCGCATCACCGCCTGGAAGGATCTCGACGCGGGAGAATCATCGCGGGCGTTGCTTCGCGGAAAGACGCTGCAGGGCGGGCGTCCGGCGCTTTACGTCTGCCGGAACTTCGCCTGCGAGGCCCCCGTGACCGAGCCCGCCGCGGTGAGCGCCGCGCTTGCCGGATCGGCGGAAGCAGGGCGGAAGGGCGCGGCGGTTCGTGTCGGCAAGGCCCTTGCGGGCCACGCCGTGCCGGAGGTGACACGCGCGGCGGCCGCGCGGTACCCCGATGCCGATCTGCGGGGGTATGCCGATTTCGGAACCACCGGGCTCCGGGTGAGCCGCGTGGGGTTCGGCGGCTACCGCGTGGACGACGACACGCCGGCTCACCGCGAGGCGCTCGTGCATGCGCTCCGGCGGGGATGCAACCTCATCGATACTTCGACGAACTACACCGACGGTGCGAGCGAGCGGCTCGTGGGCGAGGTGCTCTCCGATCTTGCGGCCAGGGGAACGGTCCGCCGCGAGGGCGTGGTGGTCGTCTCGAAGATCGGCTACGTGCAGGGCGGCAACCTCGCGCAGGCGGAGGCGCGGGAACTGGAAGGGCGACCCTACCCCGAAATGGTCAAGTACGCCGACGGTGTCTGGCATTGCATTCATCCCGAGTTCATTCGCGATCAACTCACTCGCTCGCTGGGGCGGCTGGGGATCGAAACCCTCGACGTTTGTCTTCTTCACAACCCGGAGTACTTCCTTTCCGATGCGAAGAAGGAGTTCCGCGGGTTGCCGGAGGACGTGCGCGAAGCCTTCTACCGCCGCATCGAGGCCGCCTTCGCGGCGCTCGAGGATGAGGTGAAGGCGGGGAGAATCCGATGGTACGGCGTGTCGTCGAACACGCTGGCCGGCCCCGCGGGGGAGATCGAAAGCGTTTCCCTCGGGCGCATTCTCGATGCGGCCCGAAGAGCGGGTGGAGAGGATCACCACTGCCGCATCGTGCAGCTTCCCATGAATCTCCTCGAGTCGAACCCCGTGCTGTTGCGCAAGGAGGGTGAGGACGGGCAGCGGACGGTGCTCGAGGCGGCGGCGGATGCCGGGCTCGGCGTTCTTGTGAACCGCCCGCTGAACGCGATGGGCCCCGAGAGCATGTTGCGGCTCGCCGCCGTGTTCGCGACCGAGGACGCGCCGGAGCGTGCTCCAGACTTCGAGGCCGCCTGCCGCGCGACAGGACTGCTGGAGGAAGAGTTTCGCCGGACCCTCGCACCGGCCATCGATCTGGGCAAGGACGCCCCGCGGCCCGATCAACTCTTCCGCTGGGCCGATCAGATGCGAAGCATCCTTCCGCAGATCCGCGGACTCGATCAGTGGCAGCAGTACCAGGCGCACGCCATCGTTCCGACGATTCGCCAGCTGATCATGGTCCTCGATCAGGGCTTGGAGGGCGCCGCCGGGGAGACCTGGCGCGGCTGGCGCGAGCGCTACCTCCCGTCGCTCGAAGCGCTTCTGGCCGCCACGACAGAGGTCGCCGCCACGCGATCCCGCGATGCCGCGCGCGCGGTGGAAGAGGCGATCGATCCGCTCATCCCCCCCGAGCGCCGAACCGAAACGCTTTCGCGGAAGGCGATCTGGGCTCTCGCCAGCACCGGAGGCGTCGCCTGCGTTCTCACCGGCATGCGCCGCCCCGAATACGTCGACGACGCGCTCGCGGTCATGGCGTGGCCGCCGCTTCCGGAGCCGGAGCGGCTCTACACGGCCCTTCGCGGCGGGGCGGGGCTCTCCGGGCGATAGCTAACCGGAGCGGCAGACACTTCTTGCTTTTCTTCCGCCCCCCGCCGATGGCACTATGTGGCCCCCGGCGAACCCGGACGCGGGGGGCCAGGGAGTTCCTTTGAAGATGAACATCATCATCGTGGGCGGCGGGCTGGTCGGATCCACTCTGGCCGGCAAGCTCGCGAGCGACGGCCACGATGTCTCTGTGGTCGAGCGCAATTCGGCGACCGCGCGCGACATGAGCGACACGCTGGACGCGCAGATCATCGAAGGGAACGGCGCCCTCGCCTCCGTTCTGAGGCGGGCCGGCGTGGAGAAGGCCGATCTGCTCATGGCCACGACTGACTCGGATGAGTACAACATGGTCGTGGGCATGCTCGGAACGGCGGTCTTCAACGTCCCCCGGGTCGTGGTGCGGGTGCGGGAGCAGGAACATGCCGAGAGCTTCGCGCGGATGACGGAGGCCTATCCCGGGAAGCATTTCTGCGTGAACCCGGCCGCGGCGGCCGTCGATCGCATTCTTTCGTTGCTGGACGTGCCGGGCGCCCTCGACGTCGTGACCTTCATGGATGGGCGCCTTCTTGTGGCGGGGTTCCGGATCCTCCCCAGTTCCGATTTCGCGGGACTTCTCCTTTCCCATATCAAGCTCATGTTCCCGGACACGCCGACGCTGGTCACGGCCATCAATCGCGGCACCGAGTGGATCGTTCCCCACGGGCAGGAAGAGATCCGCGTGGGCGATCTGGTGTACTTCGCCATCGCCCGCGAAGAGCTGGACAGCGTTCTGGCGCTGGTCGGCGCTCTTCCGGACAAGAAGCAGCACATCATGGTGGCAGGTGCGGGGCGAATCGGGCTGGAGGTGGCGCGGCGACTCGAGAACGTGGATTCGAAGCTGATCCTCATTGAGGAGAACGCCGAGCTTGCGCGCCTGGCGGCGGAGACGCTGGACCGGGCGCTGGTGATACACGGGCGGGTGACGGACCAGGCGCTACTCGAGCAGGAGGAGATCGAGCGCGTGGCCACCTTCGTGGCGCTGACGCCCGATCACGAGGAGAACCTCGTCTCCGGGCTGCTCGCGAAGCGGCTCGGCGCGCGACGCGCTTTCGCGCTGGTCGACAACCCGGCCCTGGCGGTCCTCATCGGCGAGCTCGGCATCGACGCGGTCATCAGTCCGCGGCTCCTGGCGGTCGGGCTCACCCTGCAGCACATCCGCCGCGGCATTGTTCGCTCGGTCGCGGCGCTGCTCGAGGACAAAGTCGAGATCCTGGAGGCCGAGGCCGTGGAAGGGAGCCGGCTCACGTCGGGCAATCTGGCAAAGATCGGCCTTCCGCGCGGGGTGATCGTCGCGGCAATTCGCCGTGGCGACGCGTTGATGATTCCCCGCGGTGAGGAAACCATTCAGACGGGCGACCAGGTCGTTCTGATCACGACGACGGAGAACGCCCCCCGCCTGGACGCCTATCTCTCCCCCTGAGCTGCGCCCATGAACATGAAGCTCGACCTGCGCCTGCTGGGCGGGTTGCTGATCCTCGTCGGAATCTTCCAGCTCCTTCCGGTGGGGGTGGCGGTCGTCTTCGGCGAGACCGCGGGCCCCTACGTGGCCGCCGCGTGCTTCACGCTTCTCGCCGGCATGATCCTCGCCTTCTCGATGCAACCCGAAGACAACCAGATCCGCCCGCGCGACGGGTTCTTCGTCGTCGGGTGCGCCTGGCTGCTCTGCTCGATCTTCGGCGCGCTCCCCTACGTGCTGGCCGGATCCCTCGGCCCCGTCGACGCCTTCTTCGAAGCAGCATCGGGCTTCACGACGACGGGCTCCACCGTTCTGACGCACATCGAAGCGGAGCCGCGCACGCTGCTCTTCTGGCGGGCCTTCACCCAGTGGCTGGGAGGGATGGGGATCATCGTCTTCAGCATCGCGATCCTCCCGCTGCTGGGGATCGGCGGCATGCAGCTCTTCAGGGCGGAGATCTCCGGGCCCATGTCCGACAAGGTACGGCCCCGCGTGGCCGCGACGGCGCGCCGGCTCTGGTACATCTATGTCGGATTGACGACTCTGGAGACCCTGCTGCTACGGTTCGCCGGGCTCGACTGGTTTGAGGCCGTCTGTCATGCGTTCACGACGATGGCGACGGGGGGCTTCTCGACCCGGGAC
>JAUYMQ010000141.1 GCA_030698575.1 Deltaproteobacteria bacterium | reverse complement strand
TTTCGATGATATCGTTCACGATCTTGTTTTCGTTGATTTCAGCATCCATCGGCTCCTCGTTTCTGCTTCGGTTCTTTCCCTGGGCGTTCTTTGTAGTCATAGGCGTGCCTCCAGCTCCTTCACCCGATCGATGAGCGCCCGGAGCAAATCGCCCTGGGTGACCAGGCCCACGACCCGCCGTTGGTCAACGACAGGGAGCGCGCAGGACCGCCGCTCGAGCAAGACCTGTGCGGCCGCCACGATCGAATGATAGGGACCAATCGAGACGGCGCCTCCCGCGACTACCTCCTCGATGCGGACGCGGTTTAACTCACCAAGCCCCTTGCCATTGGCAAGCTCGCGGAGGGAGGCGGCGAGAAGCTCGGAGAGATGGCAGCTGCAGAGAACACCAATCAATTCATCCCCCTTCAGGACCGGGGACTGGCGCGCCTTCTCCGAACCAAGCAGGTTGATCGCCTTCGTCAACGGATCGCTGGCCTGCAGTGTCCACACCGGAGTCTGCATGATCCCGAGCACGCTCCCGCTCGGGGAGAAACCGGAGCCTCCCGTTCCGCGCGGCAGCGTCTGAGGCTTTGCATCCGCTTTGTTCATCTTGAACTCCCTGCAGCCAGTTTGCCCGCCGGTTCAGGCTGACTGGAATCCCGCGTTCCCTTCCTTAGCGTGGTGTTTGCAACTCGCGTGCCAGAAAGGTTTTTCCCTCGAATTCCGGAGTGAACACGCCCGAATCGCGCACACCCTGCAACTTCCAGGCTTATCACTCCCGAAACGGCGCAAAAGTTGCGTCATGCGAAAGACAGTGTCGTTCTTCACTGCAGCTTGAGGGGGAACGTCGACTCGCGCCCGGGACCTCAGGAGGCTTTCGACCGGGCCTCGTGGCCGTACTCCTTGAGCCGGTAGTAGATCTTGCGGGGTGAAATGCCAAGGAGCTCGGCGGCTCTCGGAACGTGTCCGCCGACGGCGTCGAGAGTGCGGAGGATGATCTCCCGCTCGGCTTCGCCCAGCGTCACGCCGGCCGTGAACTGAAAGCGGTTGGCCGCCTTGCCCGGTTCGACGGCAAGCTCAGGCAGGTTGTCCTGCGTGATTCGCTTACCACCGGCGAGCACCACGGCGCGCTCGATGATGTTTTCGAGCTCGCGAATGTTGCCCGGCCAGTCGTAGCGAATAAGATCCTGAAGGGCGGCCTCCTCGATCCCCGTTATCTGCTTCCGGTTTTCGGCGGCGTATCGCCGGATGAAGAAATCGGAGAGCGCGGGGATATCCCCCTTTCGTTCGCGAAGCGGCGGAAGGCCTATCTCGATGACATTCAGACGATAGAAGAGATCTTCGCGGAAAGTCTCGCTTTCGATGAGCTGTTTCAGGTCACGGTGGGTCGCCGTTACCACCCGCACGTCCAGCTTCAGAACCTCGTTGCCGCCAACCCGTTCGATCTCCCTCGACTGGAGGAAGCGGAGCAGCTTCACCTGAGTGGACTGCGGCACCTCGCCGACCTCGTCGAGGAACAGGGTCCCCCCATCCGCCTGCTCCAGGCGGCCCCGGCGGCGGCCGGTCGCACCCGTGAAGGATCCCTTCTCGTGGCCGAACAACTCGCTTTCGAGCAGGGTTTCGGTGAGGCTCGCGCAATTCAGGACCACGAAGGCCTTGTCTTTCCGCGGGCTGTGCTGATGGATCGCCTGCGCGATCAGCTCCTTTCCCGTTCCGCTCTCACCGGTGATTAAAACATTGGACCTGCTCGGGGCGATCTGTTCGACGGTCTTGAAAACGAGCTGCATCTGCGGGCTGTTACCGACGATGTTGTCGAAGCGGTACTTCTCATCCAGACGTTCGCGCAGACCCCGAGCCTCCTCGACGAGGCGGCGCCCCTTCAGGCATCGCGCGATGACGATCTGTACCTCCTCCAGGTTGACCGGCTTTACGAGGTAGTCCTCGGCTCCGAGCTTCATTGCCTCCACGGCGGTCTTGATCGTGCCAAAAGCCGTCATCAGAACGAATTTGAGATCGGGATCGATGGTGAGAGATTTCCGGAGCAGATTGATTCCGTCGAGCCTGGGCATCTTGAAATCGGAGATCACCACGTCTGGCGCGTCCGCCTGCACCCGCTCAAAACCCTCCACGCCATCAGCCGCCACGGATACCTGATAGCCGTCCTCGGTCAGAATGTCGGCGAGCGCCTCGCGGGCGCCCTTCTCGTCGTCCACCACGAGAATTCGTCCCCGCTTGTCCGGCTGCGTTTTGCTCATGGATCCCCCACCTCTCACCGGTCCGAGTCCGATGGTTTTCCGCCGTCCGGCTTCGGGCACCTGGAATATTGGTGCCATAGCCGATGGTCTGGCAAGAATAGAGCAAGCATCATGCCACACCCCGCGGGTCTCCCTCTCCTTGGGGAACCAATTGAAATCAGTGGCATTTTTAAGGCGACGGACTCGGCGTCTCAGGGAGTCCATTCCGCCTTTAAGCAGACTTTGCACCACATCTGGGAACAGTGCAAGTTTTGCAACAGATGTGAGCTTTCAGCGGGAAGGAGGCGAAGCGAGTGGAGCAAGCAGCGCGTCAATGCGCCTCCAGAGGACGGGGCTTGCGCAGGTTGTGTCAAGAAAGGTGATCTCGGACAGCGGTATTTCGACGGGAGGCTCCTGCCTCTTGCGCATCGCAAGGTAGACCTTCCAATCGGCATCGGAGAAGGACGGCCCTTCGGCGCGCTTTCTGAACCGGCGTCGGACCACATCGAGGGGCGCCTCGCACCAGAGAAACCTGATCTCAGCGCACTCGCGCCGGGCGAGGCGGCGAACCGCCGCTCGATCCTCGCGGCGCTGGAACGTCCCATCGAGAATGACGGGCCGCCCGGAGCGCAGGAGCGAGCGAGCCTCGCGCAGCACGGCCCGCAGGGTGGCCCGGCGATGCGCGGGGGAGTAGAGCCCGCGCCCGATTCCGGCGCGGGCGGACAGGAAAGGATCCAGCCCCGCAAGAAGCTTCCGCGCCACGTCCGTGGCGACCCACTCCACGCCGTAGCGCCTGGCGACGTCCAGGGCCAGGGCCGTCTTCCCAACGCCCGTGAGCCCCCCCATCACGATGAGCGCGGGCGCGCCGCGCCAGCGCGTGATGCGCTCAGCCAGTTTGAAATAGCGCCGCGCTCCTCTTGCCCCGGCCCGCCGCGCCTCGATGGGCACTTCGCGCTCCCCTGTCAGCAGCGCGTTCACCTTCGCCCGGACAAGCGCCCGGTAGGCCTTGTAGAACGGAAGAAGCCGCGGGAGATCCGGATCGCGGAGCCGCCTCGCCAGGATCCGAACGAGATGGCGTGAAAGATCATGGCGATCGCGGGCCTCCAGATCCATCGCCAGAAAGGCTACATCTTTGGCGTAGTCCCCGGCCCGGAAACGGCGAGAGAACTCCGTCCCGTCGAGAATCTCGATCTCGTTGTTCACATAAATATGCGCGAGGTGGAGATCTCCATGGCCTTCGACCGATCGTCCCTCGCGCGCGCGCTGCTCGATGCGCCGTCGCATCGCTGCAAGCTCATGCTCACTCCACCCCTTGAGCGCTGCAAGCGCCTCCGCGTCGAACAGGTCTCCGGAGAATTTTTCCAGCACCCTGAAGTTGTCGCGCACCACGCGGGCCAGCGGCCCCGCACCCGTGTCCCGATCGCCGGGCCCGAGCTTCACCTGGCCGTAAAAGCGGGCCAGACGCTCGGCCACGCGCGCGACGAGGGGATAGTCGCCAGGCCCCCGCCGGAGCCGTCGGCTGAGAAGCCTTGTGTCGGGAAGCCGCCGCATGACCACCGCATACTCCACCGCCCTGCCCCGCCCGCCGACGACCGGACGCCCCGCGACCAGGACCACCGGCTCGATCCCCAGGTAAACCCGCGGCGCCAGCCGCCGGTTGACCTCGACCTCCACGCGGCAGTAGCGGCGGCGGCGGGCAAGCGTCGAGAAGTCGGCGAAGCCGAGATCCACGGATTTCTTGATCTTGTAAACGCGCGTCGGAGTGAGGAACACGTAGGAGAGATGGGTCTGGACGAGCCGCACCTTTCGCGGGCGATCGGGGAAGGCGCGCGAGCGGGCGAGGGTCCGGATCAGCGATACCTGATTCATGCGATGAAGACGGTCTTTGTGTTCACGAAAGCCTGGATGCCGTGGCGCGAAAGCTCCCTGCCATAGCCGGACTTCTTGATGCCGCCGAAAGGGAGCCGCGGGTCGCTCTTCACGAGGCCGTTGACGAACACGCTCCCGGCCTCGACACGCCGCGCGAGGCGCTCGGCCTGTCCAAGATCACGGGTCCAGAGGCTTGCTCCCAGGCCAAAGCGGCTGCTGTTCGCAATGCGAAGGGCGTCCTCGGTGTCCCTGGCGACGATGACGGCGGCCACCGGGCCGAACAGTTCCTCCTCGTAGGCCGGCATGCCGGGCCCGACGTCGCTGAGCACGGTCGCCGGGTAAAAGTACCCCTTGCCCTTCGGGATTTCGGCGCCGAGAAGCACCCGCGCCCCGGCGGTGACCGAGCGGGTTACCTGATCGTGAAGCTCGTCACGGAGGTCCTGGCGAGCCTGTGGGCCAATCTCGGTCCTCTCGTCGAGGGGATCCCCCATCCGCAGATCGGCCATGCGCGCGGTGAAGTGCTTCAGGAATTCGCCTGCGATCTTTTCGACGACGACGAACCGCTTGGCGGCAATGCAGCTCTGCCCCGAGTTCACCGTGCGCGCCTGGGCGCCCACCCGGGCGGCCGTTTCGACGTCGGCGTCGTCGAGGACGATGAAGGGGTCGGACCCGCCGAGTTCGAGAACCGACGGCTTCAACGCCCTCCCCGCCTGCGATCCGACGGCAATGCCCGCCCGCTCGCTTCCGGTGAGCGTGGCCGCGGCTATGCGGTCGTCGGCAATGATTCCCTCCACGCTGGCCACGCCCACAAGAAGCGTCCGAAACAGATCCGCCGGGAAGCCCGCCCGCCGGAAGACGTCCTCGATGGCCAGGGCGCAGCCGGTGACGTTCGAGGCGTGCTTCAGCACCCCGCCGTTTCCCGCCATGAGCGCCGGCGCGGCGAACCGGAAGACCTGCCAGAAGGGGAAGTTCCAGGGCATGACAGCCAGAACCACGCCAAGGGGGTCGTAGCGAACGTAGCTCTTCGACGCCGCGCTCCGGACCACCTCATCGGCGAGGTGCGCGGCGGCCGTGTCGGCGTAGTAGTCGCACCCCTCTGCGCACTTCTCAACTTCGGCGAGCGCCCCCGTGATGGGCTTACCCATCTCGATGGTGGCGAGCCGCGCGTACTCCGCCCGGCGCTCCCTGAGCACGCGCCCCGCCCGGCGCATGAGGTCAGCACGGTGACCGAAAGACGTTTCCCGCCAGGAAAGCCACGCGCGGTGCGACGCATCGAGCGCACCCTCGAGATCGGCGCCGGACCATTCTTCGTAGGTCCTGACGTGCTCCTCCGTCGCCGGATTGACGGACTCCATCATCGCGCGATCTCCTCTGGCCTTTCTATCATGAGATTCATGATGCCCGCCCTTCGCTGAGGCCGCAACCTGCCGCGCACGCCGCCGAACGGACCGGCGCGCGTCAGGACCTCCCGAGATCTTGCGCCAGCTCGACGAGGTGGCCGTCGGGATCGCGCACGTAAGCCGTTCGCTGCCCCCAGGACCGATCGATTGGCGGCGTCACCGGGCGAGCGCCCTTCCTGACGATCTCCGCGTAGGCCGCTTCAGCGTCATCCACCTTGAAACCCAGTTCGAAGGCCGGCGCATCTTCCGAAGGTGCTACGAGGGGGATACCGAGCGTCTTTCCCATGGCCGCCCGGGTGTAGAGCGCCAGCCGCGTTCGCCCGGTGTCGAACTGCGCGTAGGCTTCCGCACGGTGGGCCAGACGGAGCCCCAGTACATCCGAGTAGAACCGGATCGCGCGCTCCAGATCCGCCACCACCAGTACAATGTAGTCAGGAGCCGAAAGTTCCATGCCGCCTCCTGCGGGCGCCGCCCGCCGTTGCCAACCTGCGGTTTTGCTCAGGGCAGGAGCACAGTGGAGCCTGTCGTGCGCCGGGCCTCGAGATCGCGATGCGATCGCTCCGCCTCGCGGAGCGGGTAGGTCTGGTTCACGCCGATCCGCACCGTCCCGCCCGCCACCACGTCAAAGAGATCCGATGCCGTCGCAAGCAGATCGGCCCGGCTCATTGTGTAGTGAAAGAGGCTCGGCCGCGTGAGAAACAGCGATCCTTTCAGGTTCAGCAGGCCGATATCGAAGGCGGGGACCGGTCCCGAGGACTGCCCGAAGCTCACCAGGAGTCCGAGCGGCCGGAGACAGTCAAGAGATGCCTCGAAAGTGTCCTTCCCGACCGAGTCGTAGACGACCGCCACCCCTTCCCCCGCCGTGATCTCGCGCACGCGATCCACCATGTTTTCCTTCGTGTAGATCACCGTGTGATCGCAGCCGTGGGACGAGGCCAGCGCCGCCTTCTCCTCGCTTCCGACCGTGCCGATGACACGCACGCCGAGGCTGCGCGCCCACTGGCACAGGATGAGGCCCACGCCGCCCGCTGCGGCATGAACCAGGATCGTGTCTCCGGATCGGAGGTTCGCGGTCCGCTTCAGAAGGTACTGGGCGGTCATCCCCTTGAGCATCATGGCGGCGGCGATCCGGTCGTCGATTGTCGCCGGGAGCTTCACCAGGCGATCCGCCGGCATCACGCGCGACTCCGCGTAGCTGCCGATCGGGGCGCCGGCGTAGGCCACGCGATCACCCGGCGCAAGATCGGCGACCCCCGCACCCACCACTTCCACCACGCCGGCGCCTTCCATGCCGGGCGTGAAGGGTAATCCCGGCGCCGGGTAGAGGCCCTTCCGAAAGTAAACGTCGATGTAGTTGAGCCCGACGGCGGTCTGGCGGATCAGGGCCTCTCCCGGCCCGGCGTCCCGCACCGGCGCCTCCTCCCAGAGGAGCACCTCCGGCCCGCCGGTCTCGTGCACCCGAATACAACCTGCCATCGCGAACCGCCTCCTCGTTAACCGGGTTTGGTTCCTTCGGGGGCTGGCTCCCGCAGGGCCTCCAGCACGTCCCGTTCAAAGGACCAGCGCCCGCGCAGCGTGGGACGCCGCAGGGTCCGATCGAGCGCCCCAAGAAAGCGTCCGCGCGGCCACTCGGTTGCCCCGAAACGCGCCAGATTCTCGGTGTGCACCTGGCAGTCGACGAAATCGAAGTTCCAGGCATGGACCTGCCGCACGAGCGCCACGAGTGCGGTCTTCGAAGCGTTGGGCAGGCGTGTGAACATCGATTCAGCGAAGAAGGCCCCGCCCAGCGAGACCCCGTAGACGCCGGCGGCCAGACGCCCCTCCACCCACGCCTCCGCGCTATGTGCGTATCCCATTTCGTGCAGGCGGCTGTAGGCGCGGATCATGTCCTTCGTGATCCAGGTGCCCTCACCGCCCGGCCGCTTCGCCCCGGCGCAGGCCCGAATGACCGCTTCGAAGGCCGTGTCCATTCGAAGCTCGAGCCGCGCCCGACGCGCAAACTTGCGCAAACTGCGCGAGACGCGCAGTTGCGAGGGGAGCAGCACCATCCGGGGATCGGGCGAGAACCAGAGTATCGGGTCGCCCTCGGAGTACCACGGAAAAATGCCCGACGCGTAGGCCAGCAGGAGACGGTCCGGCGAGAGATCGCCCCCCGCGGCAAGAAGTCCGCTCGGCAGAGCGGCCCCGGGCGGGGGGAAGATCAGACGCTTTCCCAACCAGATGACCGGCATCACGTCCCGGAGAATTGCCCCGTCTCTCCGCCAGCTTTCAGGCTAGCGGGCGTCCCGCGCAAGGCGGATGCCGCTGAACTGCCAGCGGGCGTCGGGCGGAAAGAAATTTCGGTAGGTTCCGCGGATGTGCGACCGCGGCGTGGCGCATGAGCCGCCCCGGAGCACCATCTGGTTGCACATGAACTTGCCGTTGTATTCGCCAAGCGCGCCGTCGGGCGGCGCGTAGCCCGGGTAGGCCGCGTAGGGGCTCTGCGTCCATTCCCAGAGGTTGCCGAGAAGTTGCGCCGGGCCGTCGTCGGCGGGCGGCGCGGGCACCGGGTGCAAGCGCCCGTCCTCGAGAAAATTTTCCCCGCCACCCTGCCCGGGAGACGCCACTTCCCACTCCGCCTCGGTGGGAAGCCTCGCGCCGGCCCAGCGCGCGTAGGCGTCGGCTTCGTAATAACTCACGTGGCACACCGGTTCGTCCAGGCGGAGTGTGTGGAGGCCGGAGAGCGTGTGCGTGCGCCAGGCCCCGTCGTGGCGCTCCCAGTAGAGCGGCACCGTGAGCCGGGCGGAGTTCACCGCAGTCCAGCCGTCGGACAGCCAGAGCTCCGCACGGTCGTAGCCGCCGGCTTCGATGAAGGCCAGGAACTCCGCGTTCGTGACCTGGCGCGATGCGATCTCGAAGGCCTCGACGAACACGCGGTGGCGCGGCGTCTCGTTGTCGAAGGAAAACCCGTCGCCCGTGTGGCCCGTCCACTGGAGGCCCTCCGGGTAGTGGTGCCAGCCGACCGGCTTCACGTCGCCGGCCGGCGTTTCGGGACACTCGCGGTAGGCCGGGTGCAAGGGGTTCCGGGAAAAGAGGTGCTTCACGTCGGTGAGGAGCAGTTCCTGGTGTTGCTGTTCGTGGTGAAGGCCGATGCGCAGGACTTCGAGGCTCGGGCGAGAGGGCGTCGAAGCGCCCTCCAGAAATCCGAGGACGGCGCGATCGACGTGGCCACGGTAGGCCCGCACCTCATCCAGGGACGGGCGCGTGAGCAGCCCCCGTTCGGGACGGGGGTGCTGGGGGCCGACCGTGTTGTAGTAGGAATTGAAGAGGATGGCGTATTGCGGATCGAAACGCCGGTAGCCCGGCAGCTCGCGATCAAGAATGAACGTTTCGAAGAACCAGCTTGTGTGCCCGAGGTGCCACTTCGTGGGACTCGCATCGGGCATCG
>JAUYMQ010000123.1 GCA_030698575.1 Deltaproteobacteria bacterium | reverse complement strand
AGGTCTCGAGCCCCATGTCGCGGGAGAGCGCGCGGATGTCGGCCTTCGTGAGCCCCGCCTCGACGAGCGGGCTCCGCACCCCTCGCTCGGCCGCAGCGCGATGCCCGGGGCGGTGATCGGCGAGGTCGTCGACGTTGGTGCCGTCGAGGATGGCGGGCACGCCGAGGACCCCAGCCTGCTCCTGGCAGAGGCGGTACAGCTCGTTCTTGCAGAAGTAGCAGCGGTTGGCGGGGTTGGCGGCGTAGTTCGGGTCGTCGAGCTCATGGCTCCGGGCGACGATCTGCTGCACACCCATGGCCCGGGCGAGCTGCCCGGCGCGCAGGCGGTCGGCCTCGGGGAGGCTCGGCGAGACGGCGGTCAGCGCAGTGACCTCGCCGGGGAGCGTGTCGGCGGCCACGCGAAGGAGGAAGGTCGAGTCGACGCCGCCGGAGAAGGCGACCACGACGCGGTCGAGACTTCGAAGTATTTCCTGGAGTCGGGCGAGCTTCTGCGGAGAGGTCGGGACGAGCGGTGAAACCGCGCTGCTCACGCGCCCGTGCCAACGGCGGCGGCGCGGGGCGCGCTCCGCCGGTCGGGGCGGAAGCTGCCGGGGACGTGCTCGCTCGGGATGCGAAGGGCGTCGAGTGCGGCGTCGTCGAGCGCGTGGGTGAAAGCCACCGTCTCATCGAGATCGCGGCTCTGGAGGCGCACGTGACGCGCCTCGCCCGAGCCCTGCTTGCCGTAGCGGAGCAGCATTCCCGCGACGGTCTCGATCGCGTCGGGGGTCGCCTCGCCGATGAGCAGCGCCGCAGGGCCCTTGAAATCGTCCGGCTCGAGAAGCGTCACGGGCCGCGGGCGCTCTCCCGAGCCGGCGAAGAGATCCCGGATCCGGAGATTCTCCGCCTCGTCGCGCCCGACGACGGCCCGCGCCCCTTCGGTCACGCGGAAGTGGCGGCCGAGCTTCACCGTCTCGGCGACCCAGAAGTCGAGGTGGTCGCCGTGTGTGAGTACGTCTTTGATGCGGTTGGCCACTGCGTCTTCGGTGAGCATGCAGCCGGTCGAAGGCGTGGGAATGTCGGTGATGCCGTAGTGCGCGGCCAGGTCCATCTGCGGCTTCCGCGAGCGCCCCTGGATGGCCAGCAGCTTCTCGCGATCGAGGATGCCCTCGAGCTCGGGCTTCGTCGGCGGCAGGAGCTTGGCCGAGAGCGGCCTGACGAGCAGCCCCTCGAGCCCCGTGTCGCGATCGATCGAGCGGAAGTTGTCGCGGCGCTGCGAATTGGGCCGCTGCCCCAGGACCTCGCCCGACACCAGAAAGGAAGCCCCCACCTGCTCCATGAACTTTTTCGCGACGCCGAACATGTAGATGCGGCAGTCGGTGCAGGGATTGGCGCCGCGCCCCCAGCCATACTTCGGGCTCTCGATGAGCTGGAGGTACTCCTCGGTCTCGCTCACGATGGTGATGGGGATGCCCGACTCGGCCGAGGTGCGCGCGGCGTCGTCCTTGCAGCAGTGGAAGAGGCCCTTGAAGTTCAGCCCCTCGAGCGCGATGCCCTGCTCCTGGACAAGCTTCACCGCCAGCGTGCTGTCGATGCCCCCTGAGACGAGGGCCACGGCCTTGGGCTTCACTGCTGCCTCCCGGATGCGCAACCCACCCATTCTAGCGATCTTGTTCCCGCGCGCCAAGGTATACGTTGCGCCGGCAGTGGGCTTTCACCGGGTCGGATCTTCTGATACAACTTTCGCGGGGAGGAACCACGATGGATCTAAGAGTTCCGTGCCTGGCCCTGGCGCTCGTCCTGGCGGGATGCGCCACCAACTATCGGAACGACTACGACCCCGCGATCGATTTCGCGAAGTACCGGACCTTCGCCATCGGAGAGGGGAAGGACATCGGCAAGACGGGCCTTCTGGACAACGCGCTCACGCGCCGCCGCGTGACATCTCTCATCGAGACCCGGCTGGCGGCCCGGGGGCTTCGCGAGGTTCCCTTCGACGCGAACCCGGATTTACGTGTCGACTACTGGGTGGGGGTCGAGGATAAGCAGCAGGTCTCGACCGCACCAACCACCCGCTACCCCGCCACGCCCTACGGCTACCCCGGTTCTCCCTACAACTACCCCCCCTCTCGCTACGGCTACCGAAACTATCCCTACGATAGCGGACGCTGGGGACCGGCTTACAATGAAGTCATGGTGATGAACTATCGCGAGGGGACGCTGATCATCGATCTCGTCGACACCGGAACAACCGATCTCGTCTGGCGGACCTATCTCACCCGCGTTCTTTCCGAAAATCCCGACAAGAACCTGAAGGGGGCCGACAAGGATCTCGAGAAGGCGTTCGAGAACTTCCCGCCGGTGCGGGAGGGCGAGGCCGCCCGGTAGCGCTCACCCCGCGCCCGCGCGCTAGTTCCCCTCGATGGTCGCCGCCTCCGCCGCCGCCCTTTCCTTTTCCTCGCTCTTCGGAACCGGGCCGAGCTCGAAGACGACCTTGTCGAGCGCGCCCGTGTAGGGGAACTCGCCCGTGTAGAGGGTCGACACCTGGGTGCCGTTGTCGCGCCCCACGTCGAAGGATTCGGAGAGCGAGAAGGTCGCGGGGTGGGTTTTCGGCATGTCCACCTTCCCGACGCTCGTTCCGTTCACGAACAGCTCGCCGGTGCCCGCGAAATTGCCGGCATGCGTGAATTTGAACATGAAATCGTTCTTGCCCCTGGCCAGTCGGGCGGATTTGAGGACGTAGTGCACGCCGTCGAGGAAATTGTAGTCGTAGTAGAGGCGGCCATTCTTGATGAACAATGTGTAGCCGCCCGTGAAGCCCCCGCAGGCCACGATCACGCCCTCCTCACCGCCCTTCAGATCCAGCGCCGCGATGATGGCGTGCGAGCGCCCCTTCACGGGCGGGGATGCCTTCTCCGCGATCCGGACCGCGCCGGGATAGTAGTAGGTGAACGTCGTCCGGTCGCCGAAGAGCCGCACCTGCTGCTTGGCCAGCCGCTGGATCATGTCGTCGTAGAGCGGGTAGACGTGGTATTTCCTGGCTTGCTTGTCGAAGAGCTTCTTCAGCTCTTCGAGCTTCGCCGGATACTTGTCCGCCAGATCCTCGCTCTCACTGAAATCCTCGGCCACGTGGTAGAGCTGCCACTTGTCCTGGTCGAAGGGCAGGACGACGTTGACGTCCCAGGGCATCCGGTTCGCGTGCAGCGTGACCGCCTTCCACCCCTTGGACCAGATGGCCCGGTTCCCAAACATCTCGTAGTACTGCACCTTCTTGGCGTCCGGGGCCTTTGCATCGTTGAAGGCGTAGAGCATGCTCACGCCGTCCATGGGCTGCTGCTTCACGCCGTCAATCTTGTTGGGCACCTTGAGGCCCAGGATGTCCAGAAGCGTTGGCGCGACATCGGCGATGTGATGGTACTGGCTGCGGATCTCCCCCTTGGCGTGGATGCCCCGCGGCCAGTGAACGATCAGCGGGTCCTGGATGCCGCCCCGGTGCACCGCCTGCTTGAAGTAACGGAAGGGGCTGTTGCCCGCCATGGCCCAGCCGGCGTGGTAGTGGGGGTACGTCGTCGGCCCTCCCCAGTTGGCGAAGTGCCGCATGTTGGCCTCGAAGGGCGTCTGGGCGCCGTTGAGCACGTAG
>JAUYMQ010000346.1 GCA_030698575.1 Deltaproteobacteria bacterium | reverse complement strand
ACGAACCAGTTTGCGCCGTCGGTGAAGAAGGCGGGATCGAGATCGGGGCGGTTCGGGCGGACGAAGAAGGTCATGGGCGAGTCGCGGACCACGAAGCCGAATTTCCGGAGATGCTCTTCCGCCGTGGGATTCAGCACCACGCACCAGATCTGCTGCACGCCGCGCGACTGGAGAACGTCGACGGAAGCCGCGAGGAGAAACCGCCAGGCTTCGTCGTCATCGGCGCCGGCCAGCCAGTCGACGATGTAGGCCACGTAGGGCTTCCGCTTCATGATTCGCAGCACCGCGTAGCCCGCGACCTCGCGCGGACTTTTTTCGTTGGCACTCCCCGCCGCGCCGTCCGGCGACCGCTCGGCCACAAGCCGGATGTACTCCACGCCAGGCTGCGACGCGAACTTCCACTGCAGGTACCTTCGATCCCGCCGCACGATGACCGGAAAACCCCCGCGCACCCGCTCCCAGAAATCGTCGAAGCGCGCATCGAAGCGATCGAAGTGGCTCACGCGCAGATCGCCTCCGGCCACGCTCGGCGTCCGGAGGATCATCGAGAGCGCCACGTTGGCCACCGACGCGAGCACCTTCCGGGCCGCCGGGTTCTTCACCCGCTTTCGCACCACGGCATCGGCATCGAGAAGCTTCATGTAGGAGCGAAGGTGGCCGCCCGCGGGACGGAGCCAGCCGAGGGAGGTGAAAAGCTTCTCGGCGTCCGGCGTGGTGCCGAGGACCAGGCTCACGTCGCAATCGTGCGTCCAGCGTTCGACGAGCCTGACGCCCGCCCCCCGCGAGCGGGCCTCCGGCGAGGTGACGAGCCCCGCGCTCCAGCTCGCGCGGAGCAGTTTCCCCTGCGCCTCGAGCGTCACCGGAATGGTGCCGAGGTGCCCGGCGATGGCCCCCTCGTGATGGAAGAGATAGACCGGCGATCGGCCGGGTGTGGCGCCGGGGTTCTGCTCGTACTGCCAGGCCCAGTGCTCCGGGGAATGGACGAGCGTGATCTCCTTCGAGACGCGGCGGGCGAAATCGAAGAGCGCTTCGTGTTCGGGCGGGAGCAGCGGCGCGACGGGATCGATCGACGGCGCGCCCGCGGGCGGCGGCTGAGATGCAGGCGCCTCGCCCCCGGCGACGGCCAGGCGCGCGAAATCGCCCACGCATCCCACCGCGAGTACCTCGTCCATCGTGAGCTGCACGCCGAAGAGTCGCTCGAACTCGGCCACCAGCGAAAGATGCGCCAGTGAATCCCACCCCGGCACCTGCTCGGGCGTCGCCTCGGGCGTGACGATCTCCCGGGGCACGGCCAGCACGGTCACGAAGACGTCGCGTACGCGTTCATCCATGTCAGGCGGGTCCGGCGCCGTCAGGCGCCCGGAGGAGGGTCACGTGTTGCGGCGGCGCGGGGAGGGCGACCGTCAGATCGAGAGTGTAGCGCGTTTCCTCGCCGGCCTCGCCGGCGCCCGCGAGCCCCGCGTCGGCGAGGAAGTGTTCGCAGAGGGCGTTCTTCGGCGTGGAGATGTAGCTCGCCTCGAAGCGCTGGACGCCGGCGGCGCAGAGCTCCTCGACGAGCGCGGCCAGGAAGGCGTGCTCGATCTTCCGGCCGATGACCCGGCAGCTCATGAGGAAGGTGTCGAGGCGCGCGCTTTCGCCTTCGCGCATGGCTATCGCCAGGCCCACCCACCCCTCGTCGCCGAAACGATCCACGACGCGCAGGCCGCGCACCAGCGTCTTTCCGTCGGCGAGCATTCGCGTGAGATCGGCCTCGGTATATCGCCGCGTCGTCAAATTGAACTGGTTGGTGCGCTGCGTGAGCTGGGCGAAGCGCGGGAGCGTGATCGCGTCCGGCGCCGCGATCGTCGCGTTGATCTCGAGACTCCGGAGAAAATCGTCCTCGGTCGCAACCTTCGCGCGGGCATCGTCGCGGGCGCGCCCCTCGGCCATCATGCGCCCCCGCGCGCGGTCTTCCTCGGTGAGCGAGAGCGCGTCGAAATCCGCGAGCTGCGCCAGCGCGCGCTCGTAGAGCGCCGGGTCGCGCGGCACCTCGATGGTGAGCACCTCGGGGAGCCGCGCCCGCATGCGTTCGCGCTCGGTCGCGCTGTCGTCCCAGAACACGAAGGCGTCGAGGCCCAGCCGCAGCTCGGCGGCGATCTCGCGCAGGTTCTCGGTCTTGTCGCGCCAGTTGATGCGCATGGCCGCGAAGTGCTCCGGCCGCAGAACCATCTCTGGGTGCGATTCGAGAACCTCGATGGCGTCCTCGGGATTGTTGGCGCTGTTCACCGCCAGCAGCACGCCGCGCTTGTGGAGGACCAGCAGGCGGCGCTGGAAAGCCACGAAGGCGTTGCCCGGCGGCGCGTCTCCGAGCTTGATTCCGGCCACGCCGTCCTCGCCGATGACGCCGCCCCAGAGCGTGTTGTCGAGGTCGAGCACGAGCGCCTTGTGCGATCGCCCCAGCAGCGCGCGGACGAAGCGCATCGTCTCCTGCGCCAGCGCCTCGAGCCCCGCGCGCGAGACGTCCATGCGCGCCAGGAAGACCATCTTCGGATCGCTCCAGGCATCTTTCCCGACGCGGCCGGCAAGCGCTTCCAGGTCGAGCACCCAGGCGCCGGCGAGCTTCCGGCAGGCGGCGGCCAGCTCGTCGTTGGCCGCGGCGAACATCGCCCGCTCACCGAAGGGGTTCCTCAAATCGTGGAGGCCCAGCACGGGCGAGGAGGGAATGACGAAGTTGTGCAGAATCAGGATTCCCGTTGCGCGACCCCAGGCTTCGCAGAGGCCGGCGATCTCCCCCACGGCGGCCGACACCCCGGCATGCCGCGCCTCGGGCGACGTCTCGGAGAATCGCTCGATCAGCCGCCCGAAAATCGGTCCGGGCGAGAGCGCGAGCACGGTCACATCCGGAGCGAAGGTGTGCAGTTCACTTTGCGGATTGAGAATCTGCTGCGCGTAGGTGCCGAAGGGCGCCACCCACGTTTCGCTCTCGAAGCCGAGTGCGGTGATCTCCCGCCCGAGGAACTCTTTCAACGGATCAAGCGTGTAGTTGGAGAGGATGGCGATCTTGAGGGGTCCGGGGCGGCTCACGCGGCGCCTCCGTTTCCGACCCGCTCCGGCCATGCGCGCCGGATCTCCGTTTCGAAGGAGGAAACCGCGCGCCAGGCGAAGGCGGGCGAATCAGAGATGCGGCGGATGTGATCCTGGTAGACGCGCGCATGGGTGAACAGCTCCCCCTCGTGCGAGGGGAGGGCGACGAAGAGCGGGCGATCGGGCGCGTGGGCGACGATGGCGGCGTAGGCCTCGCGCAGCCGGTAGGGGTGATCCACCGGGTAGAAGATCGACTGCACCTCGATGAGGCTTTCCGTGGGCGGCAGCAGGAACGGTTCGCCGCGGGGCGGGATGGCGTCGTCGCCGAGGTAGCGCGCGCCGAAAGTGTTCCGGTGCCGCCGGCGGATCGAGCAGTCGACCACGATGCCGCGGGCCGCGAGAAGCCGGGCGATGGGGGCGTCCATGTGCCACCAGCCGGCCGTGTAGACGCGCGGCCGGATGCCGGCCTTCGCGAGCCAGGCCAGCTCGCGATCCATCTGCGCCTCGGCGAGATCGTGGCGCGGGTTCAGGTGGCTCACCGGGATCATCCACGTGGCTCCGCCGCCGCCGGCCTCGCTTGCTCTCCGGGGACCGGGGTAGGCGCCCTCGCGCCCGAAGTGCTCGCGGTGGGACTTCCGCGCGCGCTCCTCGTCGTCGGTCAGCTCGAAGTAGTGGCCGTGGTAGCCCGCCTCGGCATGCTCGAGAAGGCGCGTCACGCGCTCGCCGAAACCGTCGTCGTCGAGACCGGTCCGCTCCATCTGGACCTGGACCTTCGGGCAGTGCGGGGTGAGCAGGCAGAGGGTGGGGCGGACGCCGGTCGCGCTGTGAAAGGAGGTGACGAAGTCGAGCAGCCGCTCGAAGCTCGGCTGCTCGGCCACACGCTCGGTGTGAAAGACGAAGTTGATGCGGACCGGCTCGGTCCGCGCGGCGTCGCGGGCGGACGCCAGGCGGTCGAGGGCCGCGTCGCGCAGGTATCCGGCCCAGCGGCGTGCCGTTTTCGTTACCGCTCCCGTTCCAGCGTCGCCACGCATCAAAAAACCCCTTCCAGGACGTTCAGTTACGGCCCTTTTGGTAGCACACAGGGATCAGTCACGCAACGAAAGAGCGAAAGCGGCAAAAGAGGGACAGTCCCGCTTAAAGAGGGCAGAGCGGGTCAGTTTGCGCCTTTGCCCGCATGTCATTGCGAGGAGGGCCGAAAGGCCCGACGAAGCAATCTCCCGGGCACCCCACGAACAGGGGGATTGCTTCGTCGCTTCGCTCCTCGCAATGACATGGGGGCGAATGATAAGTGGGTCCCTCTTACCGGGGGGCCTTGAACGGCTTGGGCGGGGGGACGTCGCCGCGCCTGGCGAAGGCGTGGAGCGTGTTCGCCAGCATGACCCGGCCGCCGGTGGCGCCGAAAATTCGCCGCGCGACGCTCACGTAGGCGCCTTTCGCGGCGGCCAGCCGCTCGCTGCGACTCCCGGCCACCGACTCGATGGGCCGGAGCACCTGGAACGTGACGTCTTTGAAAGCCGAGCGCCGCAGCATCCCGGCAAGGCTCTCGCGCGTGAACTGGACGAGATGGTGTTTCGCCTCGAGCTGATGCTTGCGGGCCTTCCGGCTGTTGGTCACGCGCCCCACCAGGCGCTTCAGGTGCGCGTAGGGAAGGTGAAAGCCGATGTTGGGCGTCTGGATGAAGAGCAGTCCGTCCTCGGCAAGCAGCTCGGCCGACTTCCTCAGGATGGGTCCGGGATCGGCCAGGTGCTCGATCACGTCCCAGAGCGTGATCACGCGGAACATCCTGGCGCGAAAGGCCACGTTTTCGACCCGGCCCATCGCCACGTGGCGCAGCCCCAGCTTCTCTTTCGCAAACTTCACCGCGTGAGGCGACAGCTCGAGCCCATGGGCCTCCCAGCCCCGGTCGGCGGCCCGCTTCAGGAAGAAGCCCTTGCCGCAGCCGATGTCCAGGATGCGGGCGGGCTCGCCGCCCTCCGCCCGCTTCTCCGGTTCCAGCAGATCGAGCACTTCGTCGTAGACCGCCGCCCGCGCGGTGTCCCAGTAAAAATCCTCCTGATCGAGCTTTTCGGGTTTGGGCTCCTTCCAGAAGGTCTCGGCCACGTCCCCCTCGAGGTTGGTATACACCAGGCCGCACCCGCCGCAGCGGACGATGTCCACGTCCTGTTCGCGCCAGACCGGTTTTCCCGAGGTTTTTCCGCAGCTCACGCAGGCTTTCATGGCCCTCTGTCTAGCACCCGCCCCGTGGCGGCACAAGCGCGCGGGAGGGGGTCAAGCGCGTTCCGGGGAACGCCGATAAGCGTTTAACGGGATAGCCGGCGGTGGGGAGTACGCGGGCGTCCGGGAGAGCGGTCATGACGGTAAACACGGCTGCACACATCAAGGGACTCGTGCTCAAGTCGCGCCTGGACTACGTGAAGCAGTTCTATGGCGAGAAGGGACTGCAGCTCCTGATCGAATCGCTCCCGCCCGAGGGGCAGGACGCGATCCGCGACGGCGTGCTGGTCTCGACCTGGTACCCCCTCGACAAGGCTATCGAGATACTGGTGGCCATCGACGAGATCTTCGGGAAGGGAGATTTCGAGCTGATGCGCAAAATCGGCGGCTTCACGGCGCGCGTGGCGCTGGCGGGAGGCGTGCAGCAGAGCTTCGGCAAGCAGAACGATCCGGGCTTCGTCCTCAAGATGGCGCCCATTCTCTTCCAGCAGTACTACGACTCCGGGCGGATCGAGATCGAATCGAAGGGAGAGGA